>NZ_JACOOD010000002.1:0-220718 GCF_014287405.1 Bacteroides sp. NSJ-48
CACAAAAAAAATCTGCAAAAAATTGCGTTTCAGTTCTTTGAGTAGGACAAATTTTCCCGGAGTGTCCGAATAATACGACCTTTTTTCCGATAGTCTTTTTAACGAACGATTAAACCAACGATTTAACCAACAAATAAATCGGCATAACTGACAGTTATCCGGCTGATTATTTGTTGGTTCGGTGCTTTTTTACCTCTAAAGAAAGAAGCACGGCACGGACAAACGTACAGAGATTGAATAAATAGCTGATATAAATAAATTGGCATAGACAGAATTATGACAATGAAACGAATACTGTTATTATTTCTTTTATTCTGCGGCGGGTATGTTCATGCGCAAGAGTTGGACTCGGCCCGTATCCATTACCGGCAGGGCCACAGGGAAGTGGACATGCTCTTCCGGGACAACCGCGCGGAACTGGAGCGTTTTATCCGCACCCTGCGTGAAGAACACGGTGCGGACCGCCTTGAAAGCGTCGTGATACGCTCGTGGGCATCGCCCGAAGGTGTGAACCGTCTCAACGGGGTGCTGTCAGAGCGCAGGGCCGACTCCCTGAAATCCTATCTCGTGCGCCACGCCGGAATCCCCGACAGTTTGATCTGCATACATGGAGAAGGTATTGCGTGGGACATGCTGCGCCAAATGGTCGCCGCCTCGGACATATTATACAAGGAAGAGGTGCTGCATATCCTTGACCATACGCCCGTATGGGTGTTCGACAAGGCAGGTCGCGTAGTGGACGGACGCAAGAAACAGCTCATGGACCTGCGGGGCGGTATGCCGTACACCTACATGCTGGAGAATTTCTTTCCCGAACTGCGCTCCAGCCTCTCGGTGGCCTGCTACCGGAAACCCGAACCGCCCGTAAAAGTCATTTCCCAAAAAGAGACGAAAGTGAAAGAGCCGGAACCGGCCCTGCAACCCGATAGCGTGGCGGAACCGGCCTCCGAGCCGGCAACGGTGCGGAAGGAAGCGACCGTGCAACCGCATAGACCGACAGTACAGCGGTTGGCCGTTAAGACCAACCTGCTCTACGATGCGATACTGATGCCTTCGCTCGAAGTGGAGTACCGTATCGCCGACCGTTGGACGGTGAACCTCGAAGGCGACATGGCATGGTGGAATAATGACGGCAAGCACAAATGTTACCAAGTAGCTACAATCAGCCCGGAGGGACGCTGGTGGTTCGGACAGAAGCAAGGCAGCCCGTGGCACGGCCACTACCTCGGCGTGTTCGGCGGCTTCACGTGGTACGACCTTGAAAACGGCAAAGAGGGCTATCAGGGCGAGGCCGAAATGGTGGGTGTCAGCTACGGCTACATGTTCCCCATCGGACGGCGGCTCTCGCTGGAAGCCGGTATCGGTCTGGGGTACATGCACAGCAAGTACGAAGAATATCTTCCCATCGACGGGCACTACGTGTACCAGCAGACAAACCGAATGAATTACTTCGGTCCGTTGAAACTGAAGTTTGCCCTTGTGTGGCGGTTGTGGGATACCGATAAAAAGAAAGGAGGCGCACGATGAAAGCAACGCTACGATATACCCTCATGGGGCTTACGTTTGCAGGATTGACATTCCTTTCCACGAGCTGCCGGAAAGACCTGTGTTACGACCACGACGAGCATGGTCTTTCCGTGAAGGTGAATCTCTCTTCCGACTGGGAACAGGAATGGGAACGTACTTACGCCTATGACTGGGAAAAATTGTGGGAAGAGGACTGGAAGTACGACTATGAAGATTTGTGTCCTGCTCCGGCCGACGGAATACGTGTCCAAGTCTATACCAGCGACGGACAGCGTATAGAGAGCAATCTGCCCGATGAAGGAGGACGGATCGCCATGCCGGAAGGCACGCACGAACTGTTGTTCTACAACAATGATACGGAATATATCGTGTTCGATGGCGTGGCCGCTTCGGAATCCGCCACAGCCACCACACGCGGCGTGACCCGGAGTTCTTTCCATGAATTGCACGCGGGGGAACGTACCGTGAACCAGCCCGACATGCTTTACGGGGCATACATGGAAGAATACACGGCAGAAAAAACACTTGCCCCGACGGAGCTGCCGGTTACCTTGCGTCCATTGGTTTACACCTATATGATACGTTACGAGTTCGAAAGCGGACAACAATACGTGGCCTTGGCACGCGGAGCCTTGGCAGGCATGGCCGAAACGGTCTATCTGAACGATGGGCATACCGGAGAAACCGCAGCCACGGTAATGTTCGACTGTACGCTGGAAGATTACGGAGCGGAAGCGCTGGTACAGTCGTTCGGCGTACCCGACTATCCGGGTGAACATTACGGACGAAACGGTACGGACGGGCGAAGGTACAGCCTGAACTTGGAGGTGAGAATGGTGAACGGCAAGTTCAAGACCTTCGAGTTCGATGTCACAGACCAAGTGAAAGGACAACCACGGGGTGGCGTTATCGTCGTGAGCGGGCTGTCGATTTCCAACGACGAGGGGCTGGAAGGCGGAGGCAGCTTTGACGTAGATGTGGACGGCTGGGGAGAATGGGTGGACATACCGCTGCCCATTGACTGAAACGAATAAAACAACAGGTACTAAATAACCAAATTTTTAATTTAATTTTTTACATCTTATGAAGAAAAGTTTTTTTGTGCTTGGAGTGGCTGTAGCAGCACTGGCAAGCTGTACGAACGAAGAAGTTGTGGATATGCCGCAGAGCCGGGCGATCCAGTTCGGAACTTTCGTGAACCATTCAACGAGAAGTAGTGTGACTGAAACAACGGAGCAGAATCTTCAGAAGTTCTTCGTATTCGGAAACTATGATGATTCATGGACTTCCGTATATACCAATGTTCAGGTAGACGGAGGCACTGTAGGAGCGGAGGGGACGGTTTGGAATCCCACACAGACTGCTTATTGGATAAATGGCAAGAAGTACCGTTTTGGCGCTTACTCCAATGGTGGTAATAAAATTGAGAATGCAGAGTTTAATGCAACCTCTCGAGTGTTGACATTCCCAAATTACTCGGTAGACAATACGAAAGATTTGATTGTGGCTATACCCCAAGAGGTGACTGCAAAAGAAGCTAATAATGGTCCGGTAAACTTATCTTTCTACCATATGTTGTCGCAGGTGAAGTTCACGTTCAAGAACACGGACGCTTATGACTACACCATGAAAATCTCCGACATCAAGGTGAATGCAGTAAAAACAACTAATGTTACAGCGACTTATGCCGAAAGCGGGAAACCAGATATCAATTGGACTACTCAAAGTGTTTCAACAGAGGACTATGATTTCGGAGCATTAGGGGATATTGCCGAAGAATTTAAGGACGCTACCCACACTACGACCTGCTTTGTCATTCCACAAAGCAACGAAAATCTGGAAGTAACCTTTACCGCAACTTTCTATGATGCAGCAAATAAACAATTAAGTGAAAATCAGTTCAAAGGAAAATTGGCATATAAAGGCGATGTTAGCGGCACAGTACAGAACCAATGGACTGAAGGTTTCAAATATAACTATACAGTAGAAATCAACGGTAGCACGATTGATCCGGAGTTGAAGGAGCAGGTAATTGAGTTCAAAGTTATTGATGTAGATGAATGGGCTGACGCATCAAATAGTGATGTAACCCCGGAAAACGCCGGAGAGTAATCGCTTGCATCAATAGCCGAAAAGACATCACATCAGGCTATGAGGGGTTGAATGTCCCCTCATAGCCACTAACGGGAGTGTTGCTCCTTATTTACGCTACCGGTAGCGTCAGAAATAACCGGATATAAAGAAACAATGTATGATTATGAATAACAACCTATTCAAAACCTTGTTCATACCGGCTGTCGCCTGCCTGCTGGGAGCCTGTACGGAAAGCACGGGCCCGGACATGGAAACAAGCGGCAACAGCGGGGCGATCCGTTTTGCCGGTCCCGCCGTGACACGGGCCGCCATCGACGACGCGGACGGAATGTTGACCGATGGAAACTCGTTCAGCGTATGGGGGAACTACACCGACGGAACGGGCGGTACGGCCACGAGCGTGTTTAACGCCGAAAAAGTGACATACGTTTCCGGCATGTGGGGTTACGAGGGCACGAGATACTGGCTCCCCGGTAATACCTACGACTTCTACGCCCTTTATCCGTCTGTGGAAACGCTGGGCGATGCCGTGTCCTCCGCCACCTGCACGGACGGCACATTTACCGTCAAGGGCTTCGACGCCACGAAAGGACACGACCTGATGACGGCGAAAAAGACGGGTATCTCCGTCATGGCAGGCCAGACAGAGCCTCCCGGTCCGGTAGCCCTCAAATTCCAACATTTGCTGGCACGCATCACCTTTGCGGCACGCAGTGAGGGTGGCAACGCCACGGTACATTCCATCTCCCTTGAGGGGCTGGATGTCAAGGGAGATTACGACAGCGGCAAGGAACCCCTGTGGAGCAACACGGCAGAGGGAACCGTCAGCGTGGAGAAAGAGACTTCCGTAACTCCAGCCGGAAATGCGGACGTGTCGGGCGACCTGCTACTCATTCCGCAATCGCTCACGGACGGGGTGAAACTGACTGTCACCTACGATACCGATGCCGAGAGGGGAAAGACCGCTTCCTACACCTTGCCTGCCACCACCGTGAGCATGTGGGAGGCGGCGAACCATTACCGTTACTCGTTCACCCTCACCGGCGGAGGCTATATCGTGTTCGACCCGCCCACGGTCAACGCATGGAGCGACGCCATAGGCGGGAACGTAACCATCGACGTGACCCAATAACCCAATTATAAGCTATCTGTAACTTGACGATAAAATGAACATCCAAATGAAGCAACGATACATACTTCCGGCTCTCCTGCTTCTCTGCTCCGCCTGCCAGCAGGAGGAATGGGCGCAGCCCGAAGCCGACAGTCCCGACGCCATCCACTTTGCCGCCCCGGTCATTACCGTGGAGAAACTCACCCGGAGCACGTTCCACGACGCATTCCCCACCGGCGGCACGTTCGGCGTACTGGGCTACTGCGTGCCTTATCAGCGTGGCAGTAACACCGAAAAGGACTGGGCATCGGGCAGCGCGAACTGGGGTAACAAGAGCGGCAACGCCTTCCCCGACGTGTTCTTCAATCAAGCCGTCACCTACAACGGCTCGGCCTGCACTTATGACTATAATAACAGTGGCGGCCCGCGAAAATGGTACAACACGACGGAAAATCCGGCGGCGACCTCCCCCGACAGCTATCGGTACACCTTTTTCGCCTATTACCCGAAGGACGGTTTTACAGTGGAAAGTCCCGCCAGCGCCACCACACGGGGCGTGCCGAAACTGACGTTCACCATGCCGTTCGGCGAGACGGGCGATGTAGCGACTACCACGTTGAACGACATGCAGACACCCGACGCGATGGTTTCCGTCGTCTATAACCACCTGCGTACCACGGGGAACGTGGGCTTCAATTTCAGCCACATCATGACGGGCTTGGGCTTCGCCGTGAACAACTACAATTACGGAGATGAAAAGAAGGAAACTGTTACCGTCAAGCGTGTTACCTTGTCGGGCCACTTCACCCGCTCGATTACCATCGATTTCAGCAAGAATACCAACGAAGAGGGATTCTACACCTACAGCGGCACCTATCCCGGCACATACGAGATATATAACAACGAGACAGGGCTTGCAGTAGCTCCCAACAGTTCCGTCAGCCCGATAGGCGACAAGCACCTGCTTCTGTTGAGCAACGCCACGGACGGCACTTATTTCGGCAAGGACGTGGAGGTTTCCGTCGAATATACCTACAAAGGGGCGGATAAGACCGCTACAGCCGAACGTCCGACACAGTTCCAGCCCCGTGCGGGTGTCCGCTATACGGCGCAGCTCAACTTCGTGGGCGAAACCTTCGCGCTGAACTTTATTGCCGCCGATAACGAGTTCTGGGAAGACGGGGGCGACAGCGACGTCTCTATCCAATAAAACAACAACCGAAAACAGCATAAAGATGAAAAAGATACTTTATTATTTCCTGCCGGTGGCCTCCATGCTCTTGCCGGCAGCCTGCACCACGGAGGAGGACTTTGGCGGCGGTACCGTTCCGCCCGGCGACGGATTCACCATCGAGGCCGTCTGCCAGAACATGCTGCCGCAGCAAGTCGTCACCCGCTCGGCCATCGCCAAGGACGACAAGGAGAAGCGCATCAACCAGCTCTACCTGTTCTTCTTCGACGAAAACGGCGACTATCTGGAATCGAGCAACACGAAAGTATTCTCGCCGTATATGGCTCCGTCGGCGAATACGACCAATGTCAGCATTCCTACGGACGTGTTTAAAGATCCGGCACTCGCAAAAAAAACTACCATCTACGCTTTGGCCAACGTGACTCCGGAGGTGGTAACTGATGCCAACGGCGACGGTTATCCCGATAATTTCCCCCAATATAGCAAAGACGGGAAAAAGCCCAAGGAGCTGCTCGAAGCGTTCGTGTACGATCCTGCCAATTATACTCCTAACACCCGCGATGACATCACGACCCTGCCCAGCACGGGAATGCCGATGGCGGGCAAGAGCGCGACCGTGAACCTCACCGAGAAGGGAAGCCTCACGATGCAGCTCAAGGCACTGATGGCCCGCATCGACATCAACATCAGTATCGATTCCGACCACTCGGACGAGAGCGGACAACTGCCCCGCCTTTCCATTGCGGAATGGGGCGTGTACAACATGCCTACCGCCGTACCCCTGACCGAGCCTGCCGATGGCCAGACCAGCCTGACTACCGATGAGCCATACCGCAATGTAGAAAACATACAGAGCGATGCCGTCGTTTACAACCACGGCGGGGCCGCCTCCCTGACCTTCTACATGTTCGAGAACATGATTGAACCGGACGAAGATCCGGAAAACTATCAGTATCCGGCTGGAGTAGAGGACGATGTTGACAAGCAGCGGTGGAAGCCGAGACTTGTAGGCGAAAACAGTAAGGCTACCTATTTCAAGATGAGAGCCTACTACACTACCTATAACGGCGACCCCTCCCTGCCCGCAAATCAGGATAACACCACCATCGAGGCCGAATATACCTTCTATCTCGGAGGCAACCCGGTGAATGACTTCAAGGTGATACGCAACAGGCACTACGCCAACAACATCGTCATCAGCGGACTGACCCATGTGGGCAACAACCCGGACCACATCACCTTCGATGCCCGCGTCAACATCACCGAGCAGAACAACCCGTTCTACCTGTCCATGCTGCGCGAGCGTGACCACGACGCCCACTTCTGTATCACACCTTTGGACGTGTACCTCTTCGAGGAAGATGAGAATCCAAAGATGAAAGTCAGCATAGCCGACCCGGAAAGTCACACTTGGATACGCATGGAACGTGTGCCAGCCGAAAATATGGAGAATGGAACACTCTCTGCCGACATGAGTACAGATACCCATTTGGCGACCGGACAGAAATGGACTGCGGGAAACGGCAAACGCAAATACTTCACCACGGACTTGGTGACCAACACCCTTGCCCAAAACACCGAATACACCATCAGCAGGAGCCGTGACCGCATCTATTTCTACTTGGACGAAAACCTAAGCACGAAAGACCGCACCGCCACCGTCAACATCTCGTACACCGACAACAACACGCAGACGCCACGTACCCGTACCATTGAAATCGTACAGCACGGTCTGTTGCCGGTACAGTGGTATTATGAAGGCAGACTTCAAGGCACTATCTACGTGGAAGCCTATGAGGAATATATATCCCATTACGACCCCCTGAACGAGTTTGAAGGGGATTATATCTATGACGGTTTGGAATGGGGTTGTAATGGTGAATACATCGGAGGTCCGCTAAATAACGAATGGACGGAAGGAAACAAACATGGGGCGGCAGCTACCCGGCGCATTATTACCCAAGCTGGACAATCAGAAATGAACCTGAACGAAAAACCCCGCTCAGCGGCGGAATATTGCTATAACAAGAACAAGCGCAATGCCAATGGAGCCGTACAGGGCATGAGCAATTCTTCCGGTTGGTTCCTGCCCGGTATCTCCCAACTGGAAAGTATTCTTACCTCTTATTACAATACATACACGGAGTTCCAGAACAATTTCTACTGGTCATCGGCGGCAGCAAAAGATAGAACAGGAATATGGCCTGCGTATATCTATCCAGAGAGCACCAGCTATGCCCGTGCCACCAAGGCCCTGCCAGACGGTGGTTATGCAGAAAGTGATTGGGACGATATATACACGAATGATAACGGCACTACCGGTAAAGCACCCCGCATCAATAGACCTCTCCGCATCCGTGCAGCCTACGTACCGCCCAGTGGCGTAACTATCCAGTGACAACCGCCAAACTTTAATTCCGTGTCTTACTCACTGCCCGTCTGTAGGAAACCCCTCTACAGGCGGGCAGTGCTGTTTTTATTCTCCCGGTATGTCTTTGGCCTGTACAACCGACATGCACACGCACGTTTTATACGTCGGTCGGGATAGAAAAAGGTGTGACAATATCAAAAGAACCTATTCAACAAAAAGAGGTTTGTAGCCTCCCCAAAAGCCCCTCAAACCTATGGCAAAGGCATCAAGGGGCTTTTCTTCTATCAGCGAAACAGTAATAGACATTTGGGTTCGCGTTATCTGATTGTGTCGTCCGCAAAACACCTTCGGCGTCGGAACTTTATCTGTCATCCGACAGAAATACGATAATAAATATAGGATTTCTTTACCGCTTTTTATTTCTTCTTCAAGAAACGTTCCGTGAGCCATTTGCGCACCGGGAGATCATAGCACTTCAGGCAGGCATAGGCAAGCGCGAACGCCCCGACGAACGTGAGCAGCATGTAAGGAAGGCCTTCGGCAAGTGTCGCCTGACGGTTGAACGCCCATGCCGTATAAATATAGACCAGCGGATAGTGGGTGATATAGACGGGATAGGATATGTCGCCCAGAAACTTGCATACGGCAGCGGAGCGTTTGCCCGTTATCCTGCCTCCCGCTCCCATCGAGACGATAACCGGGAAAATGCAGATGATGCAGAAAGCCTCGTAAAGCCCGTTCATCCAATACCCGTCCTCCCCACCGATACGGGGCGCGGAAAGCACGGCGATTATCATCAGGCTGCACCACCCAAAAGCATTCTTGCGGGTGCGTATCAGCCAGCCAAGCCGGGACAGGAGCAGTCCGCCAAAGAAGGGGTACATCAGCCGGACCAGTCCCACGTACTGCTGTTCCCAGTTCAAAGCCCATCCGCCCACGATGTCGCCGGCAGGTGCGGTAAGGCAGCGGTGTACCGTGAAGCACGCCGCTATCGCCACGAGGACAGTCAATGCCGTCTTGCTGAACTTGCGGATGAACAAGGCGTACAATATGTTGCCGATGTATTCGTAGTAAAGCGACCATGCCGGCCCGTTCAGCGGGTGCATTTCCATCCATCCCCGGACGTCCCACTTCAGCGGCAGAGGCAGTAACGTACAACCCAGCAGCATGACCAGCAGCACCGCACCGGCGGACACGCCCTCCATTGCCGGATAACAGGGGGCATCCTGAAACCAAAAGAGCGCGGCTCCCACGATACTCCCCATGATCACCATAGGCTGTAGCCGGATAAGACGACGCTTGAAGAAGGTTCCCGTGCTCATCCGGTTCCAACGGTCATCGTATGCGTAGCCGATGACGAAACCCGAAAGCATGAAGAAGAAATCGACTGCCAGATAGCCATGATTGATAATCTGGTTCAGATGGTTGCCGCCGGAATGCGCTTCCAGCAGATGAAAGGCCACTACCATAGCAGCCGCCACACCGCGCAGTCCGTCCAGAATCTCGTAGTGCGGCTTCGAGGTCAGATAAGAGTTTTGCATGTTCATGAATTATACCGGTAAAAGACTGAATGCAAAGATAGTATATAATAAATAATTACGATGTTCGTTACCGATTAGAAAATATCAAACAGTCAGATTTCCGTTTAAAAAGAGAGCCGATCTTCACAGACAGGCTCTCCATAAACGAAAAAAAATGTTTTTATATCGTATGAACAAAAAGTATTATTTGAGATGCAGCATAACCTTTGTATGGCGGTTGGCCTCATTGGGCGCATAATCGGAAATGCCGCCTTGGTGAGTTTTGGTTATCTTGTCGCCCGACACCCCACGTTTGATTAATTCTTCAGCGATATAATCGGCTCTTGATGCACTCAAGACATTGTTTACGGATGCTGTTCCGGTCATACTGTCAGCTGCACCAATGACGCTTACCGATAACCCGTACTTCTTCGCTACTCTTGCCAACTCGTCGAGATTAAGCGTCTGGGAGGTATCCGTGAGACGCGCCGTATTGAGTTGGAAGAAGAAATACACGGGTGAGCCGATACACTCTTTTCCGTTCTGCATACGAGCCAAATATTGCATACAGAGTGTGTCTTGACCCGCACAAAGGGGAATTGTGTCGGCAGATTGTGTACCCTTCCCATCCAAGGGAGATTTCCCGTCCCACTTCCGGTTCTTAAGTCTCGCTTGAAGCGAGTTCAGACCGCTGTAATTGTTTTTGGGATAACGGTTGCCGTCGAATGCATCGTCGTCATCAAAAAGATGGCTGTACTTGTCGAGCAATCCTTCGATTTCCAGAATCTTTTTCAGCTCAGCGAGTGTCCGTCGGTCTCTGTCATGCTGCCCTGCATAAAGACGGTTCTCTTCCGACAAAGCATTTACGCGCTCGACAAGCCACTGATCGCGGCGGATATAAGGACTTGGGTCTATGGCGCGTTTCCAACCGACCCTGCCGATATGAAAAGAAAATCCGGCGGTAAGCGATAACATGTGGTCACCAAAACGGTTCTCCTTACCATACCCGTCGAAATCTTGGAAAGTGGTTGCGCCGGAGAGTTCCACGAGGGCGCTTACCCTTTTGGAAATCCGGTACTGCCCCTGTATACCATAAGAGACTGCAAACGGGTTATGCCCGTTGGTCGCATGATGCAGCAGCCCGATACCGGCAAAGGGAGCCAGATGCCAGCGTACCTGTTCCTGACGGGAATAACTGCCGCCGAGCACATTCCATAGCAGATCCGCATGGAGGTGGTGGTATTCCTGCACGGCCAGCGTACCGTCCTTGAACTGCAAGCCGCTATAATTTATGCGTGCGCCTACCCACGGGGTGAACCACTTGCCAATGGCAAGGCTATACGAGGGTTTCAACCTCCCGAACAGGTCTTCGCAGCCAAGCGGGGTGCCGAGAAAGGCCGTCGTGCCTCCGGCGATACTGACGAACCAGTTGCCGTTTCCCCGTGCCGGGACGACCACTCCGTCAAGATATGAGGGCTGTAACGGCTGCAGCAGTTCAGTGTCATCGTAACGGAACATGCAGCGTACAGTATCCTTCTCCGTGGGTTGTACATCCGCACGGGCTTGCAGCGTACAGAACGCCGCAAAGATAAAGATGATATTCTTTGTCATAATTCCAATTTTTTAATTGTAATCTATTCAGTTTTCAGGCAATCTTTGCCATTTATCGTTTGGGCTTTTTGCCGATGGCCGGACGCATCATGCGGCTCGCCATTCTCATGCAGCGGAGCGCCCATGCCCGGTTGTCCTCGTCGTCATCGCGTCCCCATTTGAGGTCACTGCCGCCACCACCTCCGCCACGTGTTTCGGCAAATGTAGTGGCATCATCGACCATGCCGAGGAACAACAGTGTGGCGCAGTGCATGACTTCCGTGCCTTGTTCTGCCACGGAGCGCACGAGGGTGCCATCGAACAGTTGCCGTTCGGAGGGCTTCATACGTGCCGACAGTTCCCGCCACTCATCGACCATGTTTTCCAGCATGGCATCCTTGAGCAGGCTGTCCACTTTGGAATGTACATCACGGGTGTATTCGTAGGCTTCTTCCTTAAGCTGTTCCGTGCGTTCCTGAATGGCATCCATATTCTCTTTGAGGTCGGAAAGCTGTCGGTCGGCAGTCTGTAACTTCTCCTGTTTGTCTGCCAGTTTCCCTTGGATAGCGACCAGTTCTTTTTCGAGTTTCTCTTTCTCGGCGGATATGGCCAAGGCATCGTCTTTTCGGGAGTTCATGTCATTTTCGAGTGCTGCCAGTTGGGCCTCCTTTTCGGATTTCTCTCGTCGCAGGTTTTCCACCATTGAAGTGAGACCCTTTACCCTGCGCTCTGCCAGCCGTATATCCGAATGAAGATCGGAAAGCACTTTTTGGTGGCGGTCAATATTCTCCTCGATAGTTGTACACTCTTCCGAGAGCATACGGCGGTATTCTTCCGTCGTCCTGTGCCGTGCGCCGGTCTCGGCGACGCTCCGGCCTCTCGCCATTCCCCATTTCGTGTTGACCTCGGCGAAAAAGTCCGTATGGAGCTGTTTCATTCTCGCACTATATTCGAACTTGTCCTTTCCGGCGAATATCTCCTTGTACGCAAACTTCCCGTCTTTGATTGGCAGAAGCGTGCAATGCACGTGCGGATTCAACTCGTCGAGGTGTACAATGAAGGCGGCAACATTCTGCTCTCCGTATCTGCCACAAACGAATGAATAGACATCCTTTGCCCAACGTTCGATGTCGCTCTTCCTTTTGATGCTGGTATTGTCCGCACCTTTTTCAAAATCCACCTTCTGCGTACCGAATGCGAGTTCGTGCATCCGCTCCCGCGAACCTCCAAAGATGATGTTTACCACCGTGCGGTATTTCGGTTCGATCAGTCCCTCGTTGGGGTCCTTTATTCCGCGACGGCCCAATATGTCCGCCATCCGTTCCGGGATATTACGGCTCGTGTCAATAGGGCGTATCTTGCCTCCGGACGCAATCTCGAAGTTCAGATGTTTGCGAGTGGGATCGTAGTTGCCCTTACTCATGGCGTACTTCTCTGCCTCTTTGCTGCGATTGCGCAGATGTTCGTTGCCTTGGGCGGCGGTGATTCCTTTCGACACTTGAACGTCAAGAACCTGTTTTGCATTTGCCATACTGCTTCCGTGTTATTTCGGACAATCCCCCGTGTCCCCAGCTTGCTGCTTGTACGGACACCCTTCCCACCGACGAATGTCGGTCGGGGTATTAGGCTCCCCCTTCCCTTTGTTCAGTGGCAGACGGGCAAGCCCGGATGCCTGCTATAACTGGAAGGATATTTGAACCTGAACCGGGGAGAATTGCCCGTGGTTATACAATCTTTGTCTGCGAATCCCTGTTCAACTTTCTTCCTGCGCCTTCGCTAAAAGCGATAGAAAGGGTTTACGAAGCGATTCGAGGCGTTCCGTCTCTTCGTCCATACCGAAATCCGTTCCATCCGGCTTTCCGTCGATAACAAGCTCTGCAAGCTCTTTCGAGGCTTCGATGAACGCCGCCCATTCCCCACCGAGATCGGACCGGAAGAACTGCACGAGCGGTGAGCCGTCGTCGAATCTCGACTTGCGCAGAACCCGCCATAGGGCGGCATGGGCGATACACTCCAAAACGGTCTCACGCAATTGTTCTTCTGATCGGAGGGTATGCACGGATGTCGTGCCGGAATGGTTGTCCGGATAGGCCCGGCTGTCCTGTCCGGTTATCTCCGCCAAGGTCTGACGCATGATTTGTCCGCATGATTTGCCGACATCGAAAGAAGTTGCTTTGCCAATCACCCAATCGTACAATATTCCTTGTATTCTTGTGGCAAAGTCCGTTTCTTTCTGCCCACTGTCCGGCATGTCAGGCGTGCCGATTCGCAGGTGCATGGTAATGATGACGCTTTTCGCCAGCCGGATACGTTCCAACTGCCCGAATGCTTCGAGCGTGTCCAGAAACGAGCGGACGGTGGCGCGGTGCCAATGCCACTCGGATGCAAGGTCGGAAACGGTCACATGGCACTGGCAGGGACCGAGGTCGTAGTCTTGTTTCCTTAAAAACGGGGAGACGAAACCTGCCAGCGATTTATCCAACAGGTCGCAGTAGGCTTCTGTTCTTGTTTTCCGCTCGCCGACTTTTTCTTTCAGATAGTCGAACACTTCCGTGTTGGCCAGTATGGTGGCGGGTGCTTCATTTCTATTTCTCATTTTCGTTCTGTTTTTGATGATTCATATCGTGCGGATTGTATGGACTGCCATTATCCGCATTATCATGGCAGTCTTGCGTGATGATACTATGATAACTGTCGGCTAATGCTCCGGGATATTCCAGCCATTCGAGGAATTTGCGCATGTCTGTCCTTTCGGACATGACCCTTGCCGACGGGTAGAACAGGGCAGCCAAAAGAATAAAGGCGATGGTTACGGACATCGTGTACAGATGCGGCACGAAGCCGATGACCAATGCCAAGAGCGCAAACCAGACGAAACGTTTCGGCCGGTCGAGCAAACAGCGCATCCATCGGTCCGCCCGCCGGAAAGAGGCCCATGCGGCACACACAATGGTGGATGGCACAACACCGAACTCGCCGGGGTGTCCGCTCGTATAGACATAATGGAAGAGGAGCAATACGATAAGCAGCACATGGGTGTACAACCTGCGGGCCTTTTCGCTCCATATCATTTTATCGTAGAATTTTGCCATGAAGTAACGTCTGCTCCTGTACAACAGTGCCGGAAGGACGACAGGCATTGCAAGAAACACAAACTGTAATATAATCCAAGTCATAACAGGTAATAGGGTTTTGAAGGTATGTGAACGGGCCGTACCACGAGTTCCAAGCGGACAATCCCGTGGGTGGCCAAGCGGATAATGTTCTCGGTGTCTTCAGCTGTCAGGGACGATGCGCCTTTCTTCATCCGGGACTTGAATATGCCGTTCTGCTTGCGGTATGTAGCCAGTGCCGCGTCCAGATCATGCTCCGGAATCGTCCACGTCATGCCCCGGTCGTATGTGCCATGCGGTTTGCAAGCACGCAGTACCAGCGTGCGGGAAACCAGGAAATCGGTCCGGTTGTTCCTCGGAATGACGTGCTCCTTGTAGAGGTTGTCATCGGCCACCTCTATCCATGTGCGGTATGTGTCGATGCAGAAAATCATCTGGCGATATATCGTGTTTCGCATAGGAACTGTTTTACATGAAATCCAACAGCACGTCTTCCAGCTCCTTCTTGTACTTGAAGCTGCCGTTTCCGGTGTGGAGTTTCAAGTCGAGAGACAGGTCGCCGTACATCAGTTCCAACGAATCGTAAACGGTCGCGATGACGCGGTTTACCTTACCGTCCGCGTCTGTCCGGGCGTTCATCTTGAACATTTGTCCGAAAGCGGGATTGGAGTAGGCACAGGTGCTATGACCGGATTTTTCCAATCCGACCGGCACATGGTGGTAGAGCGTGATCAGCTCCATGTCGTCCTCGAATATGTCCATGACCTCCTCCAAATCATAGGGGTCCCGCAACGGGAACGTGAGCAGAACGTAGTCGCCGTAAAACTGCGGCTCCTCCATTGTCGCCACATTGAGAAGCTGCGGCATTTGCAGGGGTACGAACGACATGAAGTCATCCAGAAAGTGTCGTAACATAATCATATATCGTTTATTTTATGAATAGGCTTTTACAAAGAGGCGATGAATATCTCCATGAGCATACCGGGCAGCTCGTCCAACCGGTTGTTCTCTGACGACAGGATTTTACGCAGTGTCTCGAAAGCGCCGGGTGTTTCGGTCGCAATCCGGTCGAGGGCTTTCTTATCCTCTGGGGAAAGAAGCGTCATACAGAGGCCGTCCAAGGAAGCGTAGGGCTGGAGTATCATCCAGATGTAGGCGTGCGCCTGTTCGGGTGTCGCGATTTCGCCCCGATGTATGTCGTCGAGACAGGTACGCACGTTCTGTATCAGTCGGCGGTCGGCACGCAGGGCCATGTATATCAGGGCCTCCTTGTAGGTAATCTCTTTGCGTCCGGCAGCGAGAAACACCTCGGAACAGCACTTCTCCGTGTCGCGGGTAATGTCGGCCATGTTTGCACTGCCGGAATCGTGCAGACCGGACAGAAAAGCGCGAAAAACGGCGTCTTCTTTCTCGATGAATCTCTTGAGGTCACGACTGTCGTGTATGCCGTTGTTCAGGGTTCCGGCAAGCAACTTACGATATGCCGACAGCGTTTGCTCCTTGTTGCCACGGTAGGCAGGCCGTTTATCCAGCGCTGCGAAAAACGGGCGGATCTCCTCGGCGGAACGGTGTAGTTCCACGTCTCCGGCATAGGGAGAGAACCGCTCTTTTAAGCTCAACACTTCCTTGTAGGTGCGCGGTTTCGACAGGGCCAACCGGGAAAGTTCCGAGCAAATGGAGTCGTGTAACAGACGACATTCTTCCCGTGTGCCGGAATGGGCCTGACGGGCCGTGTCCTGCCGAATGGCTGCAGCCACGGAATCTTTCAAGGTTTGCCATTCCCCGATACATACAGTCAGCTCTTCAAAGGAAAGTTCTTGGGACTTGCGTATCTCGGAGAGGTACTCTCTGTACAGACCGGCAGGCGTGTCTTGGGGTTCCGCCAGTGATTTGCCGTTCGGACTGTCGCATGACGGGAATGTGAAAACGGCAATCGAAGCGGCAGAAAGTCCAGCAATGGGAAGTATGATTTTTAAGTATGATTTTCTACTATTCATTGTTCAATTTTGAATTTTACAGCGCAAATCTAAGTATTATTTTCAAGATGGCAAGTGTTGAAATTTGTTTTATAAGCTATTTTTAACATTACACTTAATAGTTTGATTTTCAATGAAAACAAGTGAAAAAAACGGGAGATTTAAGTGCTTTATTCGATTTTCCGTTCAAAGTATGGTTTAGTTTAAAATAAAACTGTTATATTTGTACTTGTTATCATAGAAGTGTACAATGAGATGGCAAAAGTAGGTTACATATTTAAGGCGGATCGTTACGACGGGTTCGAGGCTGACAAAGAATGGATGCAGAAGTACGGCTGTGTACAAGTGATAGAGGAACCGGTCGAAAGCGAGGCGCTACGGCCTAAATGGAAACAGCTTGTGGCGAGCCTCGAAAGGGGTGACGAGGTAGTGGTGGCCAAATTCAGCAATGCCCTCCGAGGGTCGCGCGAACTGTCGGCTTTCATTGAGTTGTGCCGTATCAAGGTGGTACGCATCATATCCATCCATGACCGGATCGACTCACGGGGTAAACTGTTTCCCGAAACGACGGTTGCCGATGTGCTGGAGATGTTCGGGGCGCTTCCCGAAGAGGTGGCGATACTGCGATATTCGTCCGCACGTGTCTTGAACCTGCAACAGAACGCGAAGATTCCGAAGAAAACGATGAAGGCTATGGATAAGGCCGACAAGGAAAATACTATTGTTGACATGTATGTCAACGGCCATTCATTCGAGGACATCATGGCGGTAAGCGGGTACAGCAGTCGGAGTTCGGTATTCAGCGTGCTCCACAGGCATGGGGTAAAACTCAACAGGGGGAAATTCAGCGGCCCCTTGGGAACCCGGAAAAAGAAAAAGGACGACAGTCCGGCGGAAGAATAACCCGTAAAACGAAAAGGGCGGCGGCAACTACCGCTTATAAACGGTTTAACTGTCGGAAAACAAGATTGAAAGGGATTCGCACTCTTGGTAACAAACAGCAGATGTTTAATTTATTAATACAGGTTAAATAAAAACGTAGTATGGAAGTAATATTGATAATCGTTGTGTTCTGGGTAGTGGGTAAACTTCTGAAAGCGGTGTTCGGCGGTTTTAGCAAGAGCGACTACCGGCGTGACCAGTAACACGTATGAGGCAACGGCGGCATTGTCTTGCCGGTTCTTTCGTGTCAGGAGTCGGAATATGATTCGTATAAATCAAAAGATGAATGTAGATAAATGAAAACTTACCTTATCTTGTTTTTGGCTATCGTTTTTGAAACTGTAGCCACTTCTTTCTTGAAACAGAGCGAACAGTTTACCAAACTCGTTCCGTCCGTATTGACCGTTCTGGGGTACGCGGCGGCTTTCTATTGCTTGAGTGTCGTACTGAAGAGCATTCCGGTAGGCATAGCTTACGCCATTTGGTCGGGAGTGGGTATCATTCTTATCGCGCTTATCGGCTTTTTCGTTTTCAAACAGCACCTCGACCTGGCTGCCATCATCGGGCTGGTCCTGATTATTGCCGGAGTGGTCGTCATCAATGTCTTCTCCAACTCGGTCTCTCATTGATGGAAGTGTCCCGTCATTGTGTTCTATACCAAACGAAAAGAAAGAAATCATGTTTTTCATCAGCATGGTTTCTTTCTTTTTTCAGCATTATAGGAAGGAGTCAAATATATACATTCAACATAAGATACAAGTATGCCTTTTCGTCCTTACTGTTATGATGTTCAAGTTCGAATTGTACCTTATCTTCACGGGCCAACCAGCCAATAGCACTACCCAACTCGGCATCATCCATCCCTGTAATTTTCTTTATCTCTGAAAATTCCCATTTACGGAGATGGTCACTATTCAATAAACGCCAAACTTTACCAGCGTTCTCGCCAATGATGTATTTATCCATAAATTATAATATATTTATTGTTATATGTATATAATATGCTATGCAAATGTACAGTTTTGATAACGAATTATTGCTTACGACCCATTAATGTTTATTAATACATCATGCATTTGGCGGAATTTTTATTCCGGATAACTGCTCAGAATGCCGCTACCAATCTTTAAACTTTTTTGATAGCGGCATTTTACATGGAACCTAAATCCGAAAAAATTACCTGCAAATTATGGCACGTTGCCGGGAATATATCCAAAATGTAACGACAATCACTAAAGTCGTCAGAATTTCAGACAACGGTAAGGCGAGCCAAATTCCTTTTACTCCCATTATGGCAGGTAATGCCATGAAGCACGGAACCAGAAAAACAAGTCCGCGCAAGACAGCAAATGTGATGGCCGGCTTTACTTGTTCCATGCTCTGATAATATCCGATAATGGAGAGGTTCAAAATAAAGAAGATGAACCCCGTGCCATAATAAGGGAATCCTTCTATCGCTATGCGTGCGGCAGTATTGTCAATGCGCAAGAATAGTCCGACAAGCAATTCAGGAAACAGGATAAAGGCGGCAGTAGAAATGACTCCGCAAACTAATGCCGCAAACACGGAAACGCGTAAGGCGGAACGAACTCTTTCCGTGCTTCCTGTGCCGAAATTGTAACTGATAATAGGCTGGGCAGATTGGGCAATGGCGTTACCTATCATGAAGACGAACGGGAGATAATAACAGCTTACTCCGAAAGCACCTACTCCGTCATCTCCCAAATGGCGCATGAATACCTGGTTGCCGATGAACAGCAATATCGCCATTGTCAATTCGCCTAACAAGGCGGATGATCCTATCTTACACTGCATTCCTATATCATGGAAGAAGAATAAAATCTTTTTTCTACCCGGACGAAGAGAATGCAAACGAGTGTCACGGGCATAGAACAACAAGTAACCCATCGCCACCGCTGCCCCGGCCAAACAACTCAGGGAGGTAGCAAATGCCGCCCCCATCACTCCCCAGCCCAGCGGGAAGATGAACAGCCAGTCGAGAACGACATTCACCGCTGCGGCTATGATGCTGCACCACATGGCGAGTTTCGGAGCGCCGTCCAGGCGCATGGCAAACAAGGCGACGGCAATCCACAACTCGAACAGCAGAGACGGGGAAAACCAGACCAGATAATCGACAACCAGCGGCAGCAAATGCTCCGACGAGCCAAGCATACGGGCGGTTTCTTCGGGAAACGCCAGAATGAATCCTCCGACGGTTACGGATATGAGCGTCACGAAAAGCATGGCTTGGGTGATGGTCGCACGTGCCAAAACGGTTTTTCCTTTCGACAAGTAAATGGAAGCGATTACGGAACAACCTGCCCCCATCATCAGTCCAACACCCATGAGTGACATCAGTAGAGGGACGCAGATATTTACAGCTGCAATCCCGTCGCTGCCCACGCCGTGTCCCACGAAAATCCCGTCGATAGTCGTTACCGCCGACATACTCAACATTCCCAACAGAGTGGGGAAAAACAGTTTCTTAAACAGAACGGAAACTCTCTCATTCCCAAAATCAATCACTTTTTCTTTCATACGTCTTTGTATTTTATATTATATGGTTTACTTCCGGCAGAAAACGACGGAAGCCGGATAAGACGATGGTTTTACCCAGTCATCTTATCCGGCTTCCATAGCCCTCCGATGAGGATTATAAAATGTCCTTTGCGTTATTTCGCCGCAAAGGTGGGCCAAAGATTTGACTTATCCAAAAAAAGTTGCATTTTTGTACATTGCTATTTAATTCTTATATATGACAAAAGCAGAAATTGTTAGCCGGATTGCACAGCAGACCGGAATAGAGAAAGAGGTCGTAATGACCGTGGTCGAGGCATTCATGGAGAATGTAAAAGATGCGATGATTGCCGGGAACGAAGTGTTCCTGCGGGGTTTCGGTAGCTTCATTATCAAGCAAAGGGCAGAGAAGGTGGCCCGTAACATATCAAAGAACACAACTATTGTGATTCCGGCTCATTCCATCCCCGCCTTCAAACCGGCAAAAGTATTCCTGAATGCCGTAAAAGAGGGAAAATAAAGGACGTGTAAAAGTTTCATTTTATTTTGTAGATTTGTATCTATTAGCGATTTAAGAGGGATTAAGTTTTTAGTCTAAAAGATAATACAGAATTGTTATGATTAAAGAATTGAGAGTTGGCAATTACGTTGCTTATAAAGGTAAACCATCTTTGGTTTGTGCATTGGATTATGATCCTAAGTTGAGAAAAGAGAATATATCCGTTGTTTATAAATGGGGAGAACCTCCGTATAAAACAAATGGAGACATTCAGCCAATATTACTTACTGAAAAATTGGTTTTGCAATGCGGTTTTAATCAGCTTGACGATTATACATTTGACAATGATGAAATGGAGATTACACAAGACTGGGATGATCAAACTGTATATTACATTACCACTCATGCTAATGAATATACGGTAAGCGGACACCGCATAGAATACTTACACCAGCTCCAGAATGCGTATTTTTGTTTATCTGGTGGAAAAGAATTAGAAGTTAACCTATAAAGAAAAGAGGCTTTTAGAACTGCCTCTTTTTCTTTATATCATGCGAGGGTATTATATATTTAATCCGTCACCTCCCAGTAATAGCTTAACTCGTTCCCTTTCAGATTCTCTTTGGCGTATTGGTCGGCTTGTTCCCAAAGAGTATTGTAAAGTACCGCCATATCCGGTCTGTTTTCATAGTATTGCCATATCTTATGGTTAAGTACCAATGTCAGTTCCGTCAAGAACTTATAGTCCCCTTTCCACTCCCTGAAAGCCCGGTTGAAAGTGTCCAAAACAGCCGCCAACCCAAATCTGTCCGCTATTGAGAAGTCTTCCCAAAAGGTTGTTTGTAACTCATAACCGTTCTCTTGCATAAATTCTTTAAATGTCATACGCTCTAAATTTTAAGTTTGAACTATTTTTTGTTTTTCCCTTTGGTACAATCCTGTACCGAAAGGTTGATTATTTTTCTGCCTATAGGATTGACGGTCGGTCCAGGCAAGAAGGCTGCGAAAAATACACTCTCCAACAAAGTCGGGGAGGAAGATTTTTCGACAGCAAGCGTAAGCGGTTCTTGACAGGACAGACAAGCGGCAATCGAACTTTGCAGAAAAAATAAGCGGGCTTTCGGCATGGAGTGTTGGGAAACGGCTGTAAGGAGGATAAAACGGGGGAAGCTAAAATGTTATAAAAGGATTACTTTCCGGCTGGATAGTCACGGTACAAAGGGGAACGGACCGCGTTTCGATAAAAGGGAAAGAGCCATGAAGATATAAAGGGGGAATTCCGGCAAAAGGATTCAGGACACATCCATTGTCAATGTATCCCGAACCTGCACCGGTCATTATCTGTACCGAATGTTTAGGAAACCCATTTGTAACCTTCGTCCGTCAGTTCAAAATATTCGTCCATTCCCGGTTTCACAAAAAACATGATTTCAAAGGCTTCGTTGCTTCTACCTTCGGGTATCGTCATGTTGATTTCTCCATTGCGGGCTGTTCCTCTTCCCGTATTGAAACCTAAGTCTTCGTCCGCATAGGCGTAATGGAATTCCACATCCGGAAATATCTCGGAAAGTTTTTGGATAAGCAGTGGCACTCCATTCCATGCCGTATCGAACCAAAGTATGTTCGGCTCTTCAAAGTCTTGGTGATAGGCATTCCATTTTGTACCCCATGTGGCGGTAGACCACTCGTACCAAGTGGGATAACCGTACTTTTTCCGATTTTCCAAATACGATGCTCCAAGTTGCAGCGCTTCTTTTCTGTCCTTTTCCGCCAATCCTTCTATCCATTGAATGGTTCTCAAAGCATCATCGTCCAATAAAAAATAGAATGGCTTCAACTGCATTGCTTCAAGGTATTTCATACCCAAATCTCCACTGCTGCTTTTTTCTATCAACAGTTCTTCAGGCATAGGAATGATGTTGTTGAAGTCGATGTAACAAGGCGTATTGTCATCATCGGTTTTACCTTTTAAGAAATTCATTACTTTTTGTACTGTTTCCCGGTCTGCGTTTATTTCTAAACGGTTTGTCACATGATTAGGCATAATCTTAGTTTTTTGAAATTGTTAATACTTATTTTCCCTTTTGTCGGTTCTTTCTTCCTGAACCGCTTTGGGGTTTTACGGATGCGGTACACGGCTGTCGGGAAAACTTCATACGGTGGCTTTCCTTGGAAAATTACTCTTACCCCGGTAAGGAAGAATTTTGCAAGAAATGCACTTCAAGCCACCGGATCAAGTGCGACGGCCTACCTTTGCATCTGGTAAAACCAAACCGGTGATGGAAAGAAGAAAAGACGGGAGATATACGAAAGACCGGGGTCGGTATAAAAGGCGGATATTGCTCCGTGAGTAGTGATAAAAAGGAATGGAGCTGATTATAAAAGGAGACGGTTCTGTGTTTCGCCCATTCGATAAAGGATACCGCAACCATCTCTGGCGGATGCGTTGCGGTATTTTGTGGACAGCATTTTATGCGGCCTTGTCCGGCTTGCGCTGCCTTGTTTTCCAGCCGTACACGGCGGCTACATACGGATAGAGGGAACGTGTTCTCCGGCGGAAACCTTCTTCGTCGATTTCACGGTTGTAAATCTTATCGGCGATACGCTCCGCTTCATCACGGTCTTTGGCGATACGATACAAGGTGTAGTTCGTACCGTCATGATGGCCCATCCGTCCGCGAATGTTATAGCCGTCGCCGTACCATTCTGCATCGTCGCACTGGGATTTCAAAATATCGGCAATGGTGCTGCCCAATATTTGATAGCCTTGTCTCCGGCCGTTCCATAATCCCAAGTTGCCGAACACGACAATAATGCCGTCCACTTCTTTATTCAGGTTGCTCCGTTCGTCGTCCAGCCAGCGATATACTTCTTCTGCCCATTCTTCATCGCTGACCTCGTAACAGTCATCGTCCAATATTTCCCGTTGTGAATTTTGATAGTATTCTTTTGCCGTTTCGTCCAACAGGTCATAGCTTGACCAAATCATCTGTTTCATACGTCTTGAATTTTAAGTTTGACTTTTGTTTTTTTATCCCTGCCTTCGGAGGGTTTCCCTCGTCCGGCGGGATTTGATTTTACGTGCGGACCACAAGGCGGACAGAAGGGAAACAAGGCAAGGAGGAAGCGGATAGTCCTATGGACGATTTCATTTGTGTTGAACAAGTATTGACGAGCTTGCGAGTTGATGGTTGTTAACCTCAAATGAAGCCGCGCCTTGCCGGTTCCCGACCGCCTTAACTTTGCACGGGAAAATCAATGGACGACGGCGGACTCTTCGTGTGGAGTATGAAGGAGTATAAAAGTATAGACGTTCCGGAACGGTAACGAGCAAAACAAAAGCGGCCTTCGGGCCGCTTTGTCTCAAAAAGGCAGGAATTACTTCTTGCCCTTCTTCGGTTTCTTTGCCGGTTCCGCAGGAACTTCCTCCTCTTTATCGACAGCCGGATAAAATTTGACTGCAACCGTCACGATGCGGTTGTGCAGCACGCCGTCTTTGTCGGTCCATTCTTCGGGTTTAAAATAGCCCTCCACGGTAAGCAGCGTGCCCTTGGTGAGCTGGTCGAACGACCCGGTATTCTCGTTCTTGCGCCACGCTTCAATGTTCATGAAAGCGGATATACGCTTGGTATCTTCGCCGTTCTTCTCCTGACGGGCCACTGCCAGCGGGAAACGTGCGACACTTGTGGTGGTGAACTGACGGACTTCGGCATCTTTTGCCACGAATCCGGTTACTGCGAAATTGTTCTCGATCTTTTTCATTGCGATTGCTTTTTGAAGTTAATAAATCAGTTTTACGGTGCATAAAAGTAGGTGCAGTAAAGGGCTGCACCAAGGATAGCGCATAAATACTCTTTATTTTGGAGGCGAAGCCCCAAACCGCAAGCCCGATAAAGGAAGATTTGTGCGATACGCCATTGGTCAAGACCATCGGGTCGCGCCCGTCTGCATACTAACTTTGCAACGAAAAACGATATGGCGACTTCAAATAGAAAGCGGTCGCGAAAAAGTCGAGGCGAAACAATCCGCAGCGGACTCGGAAACATGAAAGACCTGTCCGTCCACCGACACAAGACCGCTCCCGTTCCGGCAGGTGGGCGGGAAGAACATCAGGCGAGAAAGTGTATCGGCTGTTTGGGGTTGAAGCGGCAAGAACGATATACCGTTTAACAACCATATACGCTGCATCGTGGAAAATACTATCGGACGAAGATCCGGCAAAAGGCGTGTGCGACGTATCGATATCGCTGTCTCTATCCGGCAAGAGAAATGAGGGAAAGAAGAGGTAAAGGAAAAATGGCCGAAGTCTGCCTTGAAACAAAGCGGAGAAGCCGCCTTTGCATGAGTGGCCGTTCGATATAAAAGGATATGGCGCAGCCGAAATGTATAAAGGGGTATTTCCGAAGGAAACGGTATGAGTGTCTGTTCGGAAATAAAAGAGGGTATCGCACCCGCGTATCTGTTTTAGATTTTAGCCGGTGTAACCGGGCTGAAACTGGTACTCCAGCCCGTACTACATTTACCTTTTTTCTGTTTTGGTCTGTAATTCTACCGGCTCGTCATCCCATGTCAGTTCTTTGCCGAGAAGTTTGTAAACAGTCCCTTTGGGGAGTTCTATCTCGATTGGTACATTGTACACTTCTTCCAAATACTCCCAATGCCCACACCGGCCCCGAACGGGCTTTTCGGGCATAATCCATTCTGTTCCGTCTTTATTTACTGCCAACCATGCCATAATATCACATTTTTAGTCTGTTCCTTAGTAGTAATTTTATTCTTCTTGAGCTATCATTCTCTTACTGTATTCCAAAATTTTATCCATCGTAAGCCACTCCGGTTTTTCTCCCTCCTTGAAGCTATCATGCAGTTTTATCATAAACTCAATTTGCAATTTTTCGTCGCCAGCCCATAAGGTTTTGGGGTGTCTGTTACCGTAATTGAGGTAATACTCGCAGTCTGACCGTAAGCGGTCTAACAGTTGGTATCTGAAAACCGAATCCCTGTGTATTACTTCGTCTACCGTTACTCTTCCATTTGAATTTGTTACATCGTTTGTCATAACCTATAAAATTTTGAGTTTTCTTTTTCCCTCTTGTAGCACCTGCTACTTTCGGGCCTGATTTAATTATGTCGCCTCGAAAGGTGTCATAGCTCTTTATGCAAGGTTTCACGATTAAATACTACCCGTGCGAAGCGGAGGGTGGAGATTTTGTCGTGAACCGTCAGGCTTTGACCTTGCATACAAGAACGGCATGACAAGTACCTTTGCGACACAATTTATATCAGGCAGCCCGAAAGCGATGTGCGAACACAGGGAAGAGAAGGTCTCGTGTAAAAGGTTGATGGGCGATAAAAAGGGTTTGCAGCGAAAAGAGAAATATAAACGGGTATTCCGGGGCAGTATAAAAATTGATCGTGAGGATAAAAGGGGGATTGTGCCAGCATGTCTATTGCGAGAAAGAGGAACGGGCTGAAGCTGGTAGTTCCGGTTCAGCCCGCAAAGCGCATTGGAGGTCTTTTGCCTGTTCCTGTCAGAAATGGGCTACCATAATCCGATGTTTGAAAATCCTGTTTTTATCGCTCGGTCGCCGTTGCTTTATCCAGATATGGTGTGCTCCGTATCCGAATATGAAATAGTCGTCGAGCGTGGTTTCGTTCTTCAAGCGTTCCATACTTGCCCGAAGTTCGGTTTCGTCAGTTGCAAAAAGAATCGTGTTCATGATTCGGAAATAGATTTCTTCCGCTTCATCGCTATAGCGGCAAAAGACGTGTTCGATTGTTACGTTCATGGTTCTATTGGTTTGATTGAGGTGTTTCGGGTACATTAGTCATTATTGATTCTCCGTCTTGATTGAAAATTTCTATTGTCGGGTTGCCGTCGTTTTCTTCGGGGAGCATAGATTCCGATGTATCGGTCAATGCTTGCCACTCTTCATAGCAAAGACGGTTGTCAATGATGTTCGACACGTCCTCACAGTTCCATGAGCGGACGATTGCCTCGGCTTCTTCATAACTGTCCGCTTTCACACTGAAATAATCCCGTTCCCAACTTGTAACCTTACGGTCTTGATAAAATTTGTATTCTCCCATATCCTTGTTGTTTTAACCGCTTACTTCTACAATATCCTCTATTCTGCCGTACAGTATCGAGCGTAACGCTGTTTTGTCAATCGCATAATACTCGTGAATACTTCCGTGCTGTTTGACGAAATACCGTTTGAGGATGTCGGAAAAGTCAAAGTGATAACCGCTCAAGGCAATTCCACGTTTGAAATAGATACTTTCCCATACGTTACGGGTAATCCAGTTCTTTTCTTCCCGGTTTAACTTGCCTCCGTTGTTCAGGTGTACCCGCAATTTGTAAACCTTGCTGTCCTGCAATGTCGCCAGTTCGGGAATGTCCCATTTGACGAATTTTGTTGCTATCTGTGTCATACGTTTGCTATCGTTTAATCATGGATAATCACTTCATCACGGTATTCTGAAATTTCCTTGCCGCTTTCAAGGCGGACAACTATGGTATTGCCATAGTCGCCCACGATTGTGCCTTCCATGTAACCTTTATATGGATTGAGCAACGTGCAGGACAAACCGATAATATCGCTATCTTCTTCGTATTCGTACATAGTGAATTGTGTTTAGGTTTAGGATAACTTAATGTTCCATTTACCTTGCGAGAATATCCGAAAGCTCACGTATTCGTCCTCTAACTCGTATGTCAGTATGCGGATATAGATTTTGTCTTTGGCTGCCAATAAGGCTATTAATTCGTTGATTGCTTTTTCCGGGTATTCCCAGCGGGAATCAAATTCGGCATCTACCGTGTCGCCATACCGGTTGACAAAGCCGTTGAAATTATCGTCCAGAAATGCCTCTATCTTATTGAGGTCTTGTTTGTTTTCCGTACTTGCGTGGAAAATGTTTGTTGCGTAGTTTGCCATAACTTTGAATTTTAAGTTTTCTTTTTTCCCTCTTGTAGCATCCAGCTACTTTCGGGCTTGATTTAATTATGTCGCTTCAAAAGGTGTCATGGCTCTTTATGCAAGGTTTCACGATTAAATACTACCCGTGCGGAACGGAGGGTGGAGATTTTGTCGTGAACCGTTAGGCTTTGACCTTGCATACAAGAAAGACATGACAAGTACCTTTGCGACACAATTCATATCAGGCAGCCCGAAAGCGGATGTGCGAACACAGGGAAGAGAAGATCTCGTGTAAAAGGTTGATGGTTTATAAAAAGGGGGTTGCAGCGAAAAGAAAAATATGACGTGGAATGTTTTTTTCTTTTGGCTGTACAATGGGACCGGAGTGTTTTACGAAGTTCGGGAAAAGGTTTAGTTTAGTCCATTAGCCTATATATATGCTAAATCAAAGTAAACTATATTTAGGCAGCCAAATTTGCCTGCCTATAAGTTTTTCCTTATCTTTGTATGAACTAAAGAATACTTGCTTTTTTCTTTTGGCTGCAGTGGTTCTTGGAAGCTCACATGCAACCATCGGACGAAAAAAATCTGGTGGGAAGCTGTTCAAGAAGTCCCGATTATAAGCAAGTGCAAAGAAAGAAACAGAGTGAAAACAAAAAATTGGGAAATACCTTTAATTAACGATTTTGTTTCTTGTTTGTTCCTTAATTAAAATCGTGAAATTTTCAACAATCTGATTTTCAAATCATTATATAAACTATTTTTGAGAGATTGAATTTATTTCCAATAATCATCCCATGACCTTCATCATCAGGTATAATATCACATATAGGGTAAAAAACAGCATTATCCATATTCGACTATTATTTATACAATATTCTATATATGCCACGATTTGAGATCGTAAGGGTATTTGTTTTCTTCGGCATCTTTGGACGGTTGCTTTTCCTATGGAAATATGTATATATCACAAAAAGAGCAGCAACTTCAAGTAGTATCTCAACGCAAGCTGAAATACTACCATTTAGTGCGGAAAGGACAGACAAGGCTGCAAAAAGGAGAAAACCCACCAGACAAGCAAGATATATAGTAAAATATTCACTATTCAGTCCTCTTATTTTCAGTTTATCATCCAACCCCATGTATACTTTACACGTATCCATACTATATCTGAAAGTTCATGCTTGCCAACTTATTGGCAATCGCACCAAGTAAAGTTAGAATAACGAAAATAAATGCCGTACCTTTTCCAACATTCATCCAGCCTTCTTCAGCACTTGCACCATTCTTCCCTCTTATGGAATCAAGATTGGCTATTACTAAAATTACAAAGCCGATGAAAAGCAGGAGACCCGCAACAGGAAGGATGTAATTTGTCAATATGTTATTCAGATCTGTCCGAGCATTGACAGTCTGGGCAGAAAGCATTTCCGACACCTGAAGTATCAGAACTAATAATATCAATTTCTTTTTCATAATCACCTTAAATAATCAACATGATTTTCATGAATAACCCAATCCTCCACAGAGAATGAGGTTACTTCAAGCGTTTCGCGGTTAGCATTGAGTTTAAATTTGAAAATATAGGTCTCACCTGGTTTAAAGTCCATACCAGCAAGAGAATACTGATAACTGGAAGCATTCTTCAAATGAATTGTTATTTCTGTATTTGAAGCCGGAAGATGGGGTATAATCAGTAAATTATCGGAAGCCGCATTTGCTACACCCATCATCTGTTCAGTGAAAAAACCGGTACACACATTGAATAGTCCCGTTATAGGAGAAGGCAACGATAAGGATGAAACCTCTTCATTTTCTACCGCCACCATAATCTGTGAAAGCGCATGATGAAGTTTTACAGATAGGGAAGAAGAACCAGGAGCTATATTTGCAACAGTCTTGCTATACAATAAATCGACCTGATTTACTATATTTATAACCAAAGCTTCGGGGTTATCTCCTGAGTGATAAGGATAATAAGAATACACCTTACCGGGCTTTTCCACATAAACAGGAACTGCAATTTTCCATTGTCCGCCAACCAAACTAGCCGAATTTTTATACGATATGTTATCATAAGGCTGGTTATCCTCTGAAAGAAGATACAGACCAATCGGAGAAGCAAAGTTCTCCGACTGGCTATTATCATTCTTTACCACGTGACATGAGCTGATACTCATCTTCATTTCTTCCCTTTCAGCCGGTTCATTATTGCTGTCCTTGCTGCATGACACCAGAATAAGACTGCTTAGGAAGAAAAAACATAGTAATTTTCTCATTTCAATTAGTGTTTAGTTAATATCTACTGAACTTTTCTTCATCTGAAGCAACGTTACCTGAATGGTCTTACCTGATTCATTTTGTCTGAAAGTCATCACACCGCCACGAGGCGTAGTACTGTTATTTTCCGAAACAGAAATAGAACTTCCGGATGCAGACGCCCAATTTACATTCGCAGACGAAGAATAACCAGGATATTCGGTATGGTCTAGAGTTCCGTTGATATATACTTGCTTAGTCGAGATTATTGTATAACTGTTTGACGCACCAGACGCAGATATATTCGCCCATGATTTGTTCATACTGCCATCGCCAAAAGTAAATACATAGTCATTGGTCATTACTCCGGCGGTCTGATGAACCGCTATCTTAGCTGTAAGATTGGACTCGGATTGCAGAAATACAATTTCACCGGAACGTTCAGCCCCACGATTTTCTGTAACAGTAACCTCACTGCCGGCTATATTCACCCAGTCAGGCTTACTGCTCAAACTGTACGGTTGAGAGACTGTAGAATTTGGTAATATTGCACCATTGATAGCATTGCTTTTCTCTGATGTGACAACAAAAGACTGGCCGACATCATCCAAAGCGGCAAAAGACAAAGAAACAGGAGTGACAAAAAAGTTGTAAGCCAATTCCTTAGGCATGAATTTAACCTCATTTGTTTCTCCGGAAACAAATGTACGCTGTTCTGCAAATGAAAAAGGATAGGCAGTACCTAAATCTATATATGACAACATGCAGAACTGTTCACCAGTATCGAATTTTTGTGGTGGTATCAGTCCTGTAAATGACACATATGTATCTCCCGAAACTTTTTCCAACGGAAGGTCTATACGACGATTGGCGGTAGTATTCAATACACCTGTAGCAAGATTAACCTTTGTATCGGTGTAGGTACGAATAGTCATGGCCGTTTGATCCTGATTCTCTAAAGAAGTGTACATTACATTCACCTTTGACAGCAGATGGTGAAAGTTTAGAGGTATATTCTTTTTCCCCGTGTGTTCGTCATTGATCGCAAAGAGAAAATCGTCAGTCTTACTGTCTCCAGTAATGACATGCGGCATGGAAGTTGCATCCACTACTTGAGACTTATAGGGAAAATAGACATAGAAGTCCAACTGTCTGTCAGGAGAGTTGAAAATCAAATTATCATTGTCTGATGCAATGAAAGCTTTTTTCTCACTGTCCCAAACGTATTTCTTGTTATCCGCATAATTTCCGGCTGGCTTAAGAGTCGAATTATTCGTCCTATCTACGACATAAACACCGACAGCATCACCTTCTTCAAAATCAATAAGCTCATTGGCCCTTGTACTAGGGAGCAGAGTAAATGACACATTACTGGCCGCCATACTACCACGCTCCTCTTCTTCAAGACAAGAATACGTGAGAATACCAAGCAATATGATTAACAAATATCTCATAATACTGTGTTAAAGGATAGGTACTAAAGAAATATCAGAGTCTTTATTGTCAGCCCACGGTTCAATAGTGATACCTTCATCAGATGTTCCATCGCCTGATCCATCACCACCTATATCCACGGAACTGTTTGTCACAGTCAAGGTATAGATATTTCTATATCCGGGAGACCATGTAGTTCCTACCGGAAACTCATATCTGAATTGACGATCATCGATTGTAAACACTGCTTTGATATTCTTTCCCTCAGTGGCAGTTACGGGCAGACAGATACTGCTTACATTCTGGTACTCCTCGGTAAGTAACAAAGTACTTCCCGGCATAAGAGTAAGCACACCATCCGTAGATGTACCGGTTATACTCCCAGTACTCAAATCAAGGGTTCCGGTAGTCTTGAATACATTATTGGCATCGTTATTTTCAATTGTCAAAGCCTGAAGGATACCTGTACCCTCATTATATGTGGAAGCCTTTCTCAGCTTAAAAACGACTTGTGAAAGAGCATGCTTCATCTCTATCACAACTTTCTTCTGTGTAATTGAAGCAGGTGTCTCACTATGACCATAAAGGTAGTCCGTTTGGGAAGTTGACTCTACCGGAATAGCAGAACCAACAGTTCCTGATTGTGAATAGGGGAAATAAGCAAATATTTCTGCCGGATTTTCATCCAAATAGATATTTTGAGCAAAAAAGCCCTTGCCATTATGTTTAAATAAAACATTTGTATAACGGTCTGCATTGCCTAAATATGGCTGTTCAATCGTACCGTTGCAAACAAATACACCCAATTGGTCGTTCTCCTCCCAATCGAATTTCTCTGCCCGGGTAGATGTAGACCCTTCGATACGAGCAGTAATATTCAGTTCACCATTAGATACTGCAACTGATTCACTCTCATTATTGCAAGATGTAAATGCAACTGCTAGCAGCATAAAAGCTACCAATAAAGTTTTCTTTTCCATAAATAATTAATTGTTAAAGTTGATATCGTCTTGTTCTATATCTTTCCAGGAAGAAATGTAGATATTATCCATCTGCATATTCTCTCCTATTTCAATTGTTACATCAATGACAATGCCGTCCGCATTAAAATCCTTCAGAACTGTAGACAGATCAATTTGTGAATATTGGGTGAAAGTATCACCAACACATTCAACACGTAATGTATTCTGAACTGCATTAGAAACCCCAAACACATAGGATTCCGAGGTATATTCATATTGTGTGTCGGTTTCTGTAAAGATTGGGAAAATAAGCCCGGCATACTCGGCAATAGGTTGGTTGGTATAGATTTTCCGGCCTGTGATAACTCCGGAAAGCATTGCTTCCAGAGTTTCTATCTTATGCTCTGCGGACATACCTTTCAAAGTGATGTTTATCACAATCTTCTGTACCATTGGAACAAGAGTGAAAGTACGGTAAGTCGTATCTTCCGGAAAGATAAATCCAGACTCGGATGCCATATGTACCGGCCGTAATTTATTAGCATATACAGGTATGCCATACTTCTCCGAATTAACCGTATCGGCATAAATCTCTATTTGGGTAATATCCGAAGAGTGACGCACCTTATTATTAAAGGTGCTGTATGCCAGAAAGCGGTATTCACCGGTCCTGATACGACTCAGAAAGTTACCGTCAGAAGCGAAACAGTCCGATTCGCCCAGCTTCTCTGTATATTCCTCATTGGAATAATTGTTATAATACCTCACCTGTATTTCTTCAGGTGTTGCAGGTAAAGCTCCGTTATCCGACAGTGTTGCACTCAGAAAGCCTTTAGTTCCATAGTTCTCGGAAAAGAGCCAGTCACAGGAACTAAAAAAGACAACTACTGAGAGCATACATACGGATGCAAAGATTTTCTTTGTTCTCATTGCTCAAAATTTAAATTATAGTCATTTATTAATTTGCTGATTTCAGGATCAAGCTGGCCGCGATACCATTTTCCAGGGTCACGTTCACACGAAGCCTTTAAAGCCTTGATAGCATCTGACGGACGGTTTTCTCGTGCATAAAGTATTGCCAATAGGTATAGAATATCCTCATTAGGTTGTAGAGCGGACAATATCTCAATAGCCGGACGGTCATATCCCAAGCTCATAAGGCAAACTGCTGTATTCTGATCGTTATATTCGCTCAGAACAGATAATGCAGCCTTGTATTGGCGATTCTCCAGCAGTTTAATTGCATCCATGTAAACTGTATCAACCACTGTCGTATGGATAGTGTCTTTTACCATTTCACGCCGATGAAGGTGAAACTCAAAATTAACTGCACGCAATTTTGGATAGAGTTCTTTGCGAATATAGGCATACTCCTTAAACTTACGTAAGGCTATTTCCTTTGCATCATTATTCTTGATGCCGGCTATTGAATTCAATATCTCTGAATGGTTTATAATATTTTCGTCATCCTGGATAAGAGATGCCAATTTCGCCCAGTCCTCACCAATTGTACGGTCTTGGAAAAGAGAAATTCCTTCACTGTCATCTGTCCTCGTGAGAAGATACCTTTTCAGCTCTTTCGCACGTTGCATAGCCAGATGTTTATTCATCTGCTCCGGGCCTTCAGGAGAGGAGGTTGCAATCATGTTCACGCTATCTAGTACCAATTCACCTGTATAAGTCAGTTTATACAGCGCATCCAATACCTTATCAATCTCTTCCTTGTTATTCCCTATTTGTTCATCAAAACGGGTAGAACCGGTTTTATAATTAATCAGAGCAGTAGTATTTGCCTGTGCATGTCGCGAGATGATAATCCGTTTGTATCTTGGATTGCGATCCAAAAACTGTACCATACTTGATATATAATAGGTCAGTGTATCACCTGGCGGTAGTTGATAACGGCTCTCATCCAGAGCTATTACCTCACCGTCAATGGTAACGTCTATTTTTCGAATATTCTCATTTGCTTCGACAACTTGTGAATAATAATATTCAAACTTATCTCCGTTTTGAATTACCGTATCAAGTTTGCATGGTGATTTTGGGAAACGGATATATTCTTCACGCTTTTCATCAACCAAAGCTTTTTTCCGTTCGTTCTCGGCCATCCGCTTGTAATCGAAGTAGCGTTTGGAAATCTCAATAGAATCTTCAGTCGTAATGCTTTTCTGTTCCAGCTGATAACCGGGTGAGAGAAAATTGTTCCAATAGCCTGGTACATTAGCAATATCTCTTTCTAACCAAAACGCAGGAAGTTTTTTTTTCCAGCTTGATGAATTGATAGTAGAACGGTTTCTCTCCATCAAACCGTTAAACAGCAAGTTGCGTTTATTACGTACATTACGCCAGTCTACAAAGCGGGATTGTGACAGAAGTTCTTTCTGCCAGGAATAATAAAATTGCTCCTCAATTTCAAATAATGCTTTTCGGTATCCTTTTGAGTCAAATAGGTACTGCATATATGCGCTGTCCGGAATAATCGAACTGATAAAATTCTGATACATCTGATAACCTCTTTCCTGTTGCCTGAGAAACTGTGCACCTGAGATTAATATTTTATCAAATTGGATTTTATTACCGTTTTTGTCTGCAATCGGCGTCAACTGTATTTGCCATTTATTATTAATAAGACTGGCCGGAACATCCACTTTAAAATCCAGTGTTATCTTTCCTGCACGTTCCGGAACATTCTTACTTTTGGCCACAATATTCACATCTGCTAAAGAGACACTCATAATATCCTCACCGTTCTCATCCTTTTCATATTCCGTATACTTCTCACGAAATTTCTTCTCTGTCTCCTTGCTATACACCTGTGACGTATCTATCACAGGCTTCCTTCCCTTGTTTTTTTTACGCTGTACCTGACTTAACCGCACGCGTTGATTATCTTGTTCCAACACTGATACAATAGGGGCACTGCACGAAAGTAGCAGAGATAGCGTCGCCAATAATAATGTTTTCTTTCTATTAATCATTTTATATGTCAGTCAATTACAACTTAATACTGTATGAAAGATAATGTCTAGTACAAAAACCAAAGTAAAGTAAAGTCATACAACAGACCAGTATGACTATTCCGGTTCTGGTACGTAACCACACACTTTTAAAATACTCGATTAACTCTTTCTCTTGTTCTGTCATAGTCTATCAGTCCCTTAAAAAGTCAAGAAGAATAACCATAACTCATTAGACATTACTTGCATTATCAACACGGGCACCACAAAGGACTACATCAATAGCATAAAGAACTATTCCAGGCTGAGGTTCTCCATTGTTATCTGTATATACTTTTACCTTAGTACGACCATTCACGAATACTTTCGTCCCTTTTTTTAAATAGGCAAGTATCCGGTCAGAGTAGTTGCTCCAACTAACATTAATCCATACCGATCGTTCTACAGAATTACCGTTAGAATCTTTTCCTAACTCAGAATGTGCAACACTAAATGTCACATACTTTTTGTCATTCTCCCCTGTTTGGATAGATGCATCTGCACCCAGATTACCAATTACTTGTGATAAAAACATAACTATTCATTTTTGAAGGTTAATACACTAAAATTCCTCATAGGCAGGATCTATCTCTTGGGCCCGGATAATGCTTACTGTCACGCATAAGCCTATCAACAGAAAAGCAGTTATAGTCACAACCATTTTCTATAATCTTAAAAAAATATGATTACTAATACAATGATAATCAGTACTGACAGAGTGAATAAACAGATACATCTATATCACTCATGACATCTTTTTGAATTAATACAATGTTCCGTTGCCGAATCATCTTTTATGTTTGAATCGGCACAATGGGAGCAGATTGTATGTCCATCATCGCCCCACCAGCACGTTCCATAGTCTGGATGAAAACATGGATCATTTTCCGTACATCCGCAGACACGGCATATACCTGGAGTTACAATTTCCTTTTTTGCAGTGGCTGCCCGTTCTGAGAATTGGTAGATGCTACGTACCCGGCAAATATCCATAAAGAAAACGTAGTCCGAACACCCCATATTATCAACAGAGGCATCAATCCTCTGTACCCTACCTCCTATATTGCTGGCAGAAAAGCGGATTTTTTTCAGTTTTGGATGCTGCGCATTGATTCCATCTATCTTGATGCGTATTTCCTCTTTGAGAGCATCCAGAGACACTTCATCCTTTACCAAAACACGCTCGAACTTTTGGACAAAATCAATAAGCTTCTTACAGGCCCGGTTTTTTGGCGAATAAGTATTGAAAGTTTGTACGAAGTATAGCATTGTCTTCTCCTTTCCCTATTTGTCAGAATAGATATACTAAGTTTACTGCAATCTTATGAGGTATCACGTACCATTTGTATTCATGCCCAAACTTGTATCCGCCTTTATTATGGACAAATTTGTCGTAACTTGTCCATAAGCCGGCTACGCCGACTTCCCATTCAAAATTCCAACGTGGCGCCATTGGATAAGTCCATCCAAAAGAGAGGCCGGCTCCAGCTCCGTAACCGTCATACCGGTAACTGTCCCAAATGTTACTGATGTTATACCTGCTGCCAATTACAGACAAACCGACAAAAGAGTCACGAAAACTTTCACGAAACCAATACCGGCCACAAGGCATGATTGTTAAGTTCTGGAACTTGGTATTGTTACTTCTGCTGAATACAAAAGGATTGTACTGAATAGGACAGTGAACAGAAAATTTCTTGTTCAAAGTCATAGCAAACTCGGCATTAATGTTACCGGTAGCGAGACCGATGACATTAGTACGGACCGAGTAAAACTGGCTGTAACCATTAGTGCTTACCACCAGGAACAATAACATAAAAACTAATTTCAATTTACTCATATATACTTATTGTTTAATTTCTGAAAAACTTTCCCTATGCTCACGCACCGGGAAAGGACTATCTATTAACTGGCCCATGCCATAGCTTTTAAAATGTTCACAAATAAGCATGGGATAGAAACATTTTTACACTTCCACACTTTTAAAGTATAGAAGCAAACAAACAAAACAGTTGGCTGACACTCCTGTCAGCCAAAAGACGGTAATCCACGGTTACGGGTATTATTAAATAACTTGCAGTACATAGAAATATAAGAAAGTGTATGTTCTACATGAAACAACATACAGCCTGCGTGGAAACCCTTGAAAAATTGTATTAGAACCGATGGATACTCAAAAAAAGGACTGGATAGGGCTGTATTAGTTCTAACAGAACTTTAACTGCAAAATTTCTAGAGTTAATTCCTAAAACTTTTTATTTTGATGCAGGACAAGGTGGTTCCGTATCCGATACACGTGTTACATATTGTTTAGGAGATCCGGAAATAACAGTTTTAGCTCAACCGGATGCCGGGTGGGAAATTGAATATTGGGAAGCAATGTTAAATGGAAAATGGAATATGGCTTCTGACCGGGAATATCTTATTGTAGATGATTATTTGTATAATAAATATGAAGATGGTACTACCTTTTATTTGGTTTTTCAGGTGACCAGTTTAGGAACACCAGTCAATAATATTATGATAAACAGCGTTCGACATACTGGACCAGGATTCGAATTTACGGTAGTTTCAACTTATAATACAGAAGTAGACATCGAAGCAGATTTTTCCGTAACCTACGATTTTGCCTATTTAGATACAGAAAACAACTGGCATACAGTGAAAAATGTAACAGATACCCAATATTACCACAGATTGGAGAAAGGGAAAAATAAGTGGACTGTATTTATTCCCTATTCTGAATATAGAGGAACTGGAACCGGTGCATTAGATACAGATACATATAATATAAAGTGGGAATTTTCTGGTAATAATGGCAGTGGTAATGTTGGAATAATAATGGGGGGGTATAGGTATTATTTCGTCGCGGCGTCAGGAAAACTGTGAGATTTAATTAGTTTTTTCCCTATTCCATTCAAATACAACACTCTCCTCATCTTGTCCAGAATAAGGAGAGTGTTGTTTGTTACTGTTCTTGGTGGTTCATGACGTATTCTTCATGCCAGGCAAGAAAAGCCCTGGCGCTTTCATCGCTTATTGGCCAAGTAAATCCATTCTTTCCATTCATCGGTCAGTTCCGACTGTGCTTCAACGAACTCTACTAATGTTATTTTCCCGTCTTGCTGTCAGTTTATATTAGGTAAATCCTCTCCCAATTATGTAGATAGAGAAAGATGATTTGGAGTGTGAACCTAGGAACACACTCGCCAAAACAACACAACAGGCTGCATAAAATAAATACAAATGTTTCGTTGTATGGAAACAAAAGACTATCTTTGCAATATTAAAAAACTTTATATGGAAGCAAAATCTAGATTTAATGTCATATTATCCAACGAAGCCCAAGAGTTTCTAGACGGATTGCCCAGCAAGGTACGTGAGAAAATCGTTAGCAATATTCGTAAATCTACTTTTGTACTTGATCCAGAATTATTCAAGAAATTGGATGATACGGATATTTGGGAGTTCAGAACGTTCTACAGCAAGACCAAATACAGACTTCTTGCTTTTTGGGATAAGGGCGATAAGGTAAACACTCTGGTAATTGCAACACATGGGTTTATCAAGAAAACTCAAAAGACACCGTCCAAAGAAATAACCAAAGCCGAAGAGATTAGAAAAGATTATTTTAATTCAAAAAGATAAAGCGTATGGAAGCAAAGAAATTTTATACACTCGAAGAAATCGAGGATAAATACATCGGAGAAAAAGGTACTCCCAAACGTGATGCTTACGAAGAAGAACTTAACTCTTTTTTGATAGGTGAAGCCATTAAACAGGCCCGGAAATCAAAGAACTTAACCCAAGAGGAATTAGGGAATCTGATAGGAGTGCAGCGGGCTCAAATCTCCCGAATTGAAAACGGTAAGAATTTAACCTTTTCCACCATTGCAAAAGTTTTTAAGGCTATGGGGATAAGTGCTAAACTTGAAATTGGGAGCATAGGCCAAGTCGCATTATGGTAATCTGTTGTATACAACTATTATTCTTATTGAAATGATGAATTTAAACAGCAAAAAGATGTAATGTTTAACTAGAATACAGTCTATCCGGCTAGATGATTGTATTCATAACATTACATTAAAATGAGTAGATCGAAGAAGAAGTTTCCCGCTGGAGTATGGTGTGGGTGCAAATCACAGAAGAAAGGCAAAAGAGTTGCGTCCAAACGTTTTAGAAGATATACAAAAATACTAATAGCTCAAGCTAAATACGATCTTCTGCCAAAACGTTCAATTGAAATAACTTCTCCCTGGGATTTGGGTGGGGATGGTAAAAGATTCTATGGTTATCATCCGGAATGTGAATGGTATGTCAGGATTATACGCAAATGACTAAGATAGTTGAGGAAGTCCTCCCCCCAAAAAGGGTGTTTCCCTACCCCTTCAAAAACAATAATCCCCTTACTGCCGGAGTAAGGGAATTATTGTTTGTTACTGTTCTTGGTGGTTCATGGCGTATTCTTCATGCCAGGCAAGAAAAGCCCTGGCGCTTTCATCGCTTATTGGCCGAGTATCAATCCATTCTTTCCATTCATCGGTCAGTTCCGACTGTGCTTCAACGAACTCTACTAATGTTATTTTCCCTTCTTGTTGGAGCTGTACAAGCTCTTCGTAACTATTGTTTTGCAATTCTTCAGTTTTCATAATCAAATTATTATTAGTTAAAGTACATGTTCACTTTCATCAAAGTTTTCGATTGAATAAACTACGAAGTCATCTGCCGAAAAACCTCCGGCAATATTACTTCGATGTGTTTTTGAAGTAATATATTTCTCAATACTTTTACAGATTGGATTATCTTTCTCTAATTCTTTGAAAGCAATATTTGCAAAATTATCTATGAATGGCGTTTCTAACTTTTCAAAAGCATCTCTGTTCTTTATATGCTTATACATCAACCACATAGGGAAAGTCATTTGCCAATCACTTTTTTTTATCATTATCGCTACTGCATCATATATAGCTTGTTCTTCATCAGTAAGTTTAAACCTCCTGATATTTTCAAAGCACCACACGATATACCCAATATCAGTAAGTATGATATATTTTATTTCTTGCCCTTTGTACTTACCAAAGGTCAATGTTCTTTCTTTTTTATCACTAATTTGCATTGCGGGCTAATATTACTTGATCTCTCATTTCTTATCCTTGTTTTAAGTTGTTTATCCATAAGATAATTATAATTAATCAATTACGCTAATAAACAGCTTTTCAAATTCGCTACCACCAATGATCTTGTTGAAAATTTATATAATTTAACGACTTCAGAAAGAGATTAGCTTCTTCTTGGCTCGTATTTACCTGCGCTGCCAATATTTCATCTAAATCACAACGTAGCAATACCCATTCGGAGCTACTTTCAGCTTTCCAATACAGATGGACCATTGGTGTACAATATCCTATTCCATCTGCTGTTTTAGGATATTCCCGTTTAATTGGAAATTTACATGGGATGATGCCATGCCAAAAACGCACTGTTGGCTGTAGGTCAATAGATGCGCGTCCAATTTCATCTTGCCAGGTATTATCGTTCGTTGTATTCATTCGTTTGGAACAAGGACGATAGCAATGCCCTACATAATCAAATGTACGTTCCCATACTGCCTTTATCTCACCCCGTAAAGCAATATTACCTCTATTAGAGAGGGTGTATACAATATTAAAATTGCTATCATAGGGACGTTTATGTATAACTACTCCGGTATTGGCTTCTTCCTCTACCTGTATCATTCGTAATGCCGGAAGATTTGTCTGTTCCTTAATAGTGAACATCAAATCTTGTTTGGTAACATTATCTTTTCTATCTGCTTTGATCCAAGTCGTTTCTCCTTTCTTCCGGAAGAGTACCCCCAGTTCATAAGTTCCAGCAGGAGCTGTGACATAAGAGCGCCTTCCTGTCCCTTTCATCATTTCGCCATTATTGGCTATTATAGCACATGGCTGAAATTTATCCACAATATTACCCGAATTATCTATAAGTACCATCCGGAAATCTCCTTCCCACTTGTCGGGCATATTACCCGTAGCAGGGTCAAATCCCATCCAATAACCTAAAAAACCAAACATAAAGCCTTCATTGCGGTATACATCAATTCCATATCCTTCATTTCCTGGCTCTATTGAGAAAAAATCTCTATCGGAAGTTCCCAATACTATATTATCCGTTTTACCGAAACTGCTCCAGTGTTGTACATCGATAGGATATTCTTCCAAGTCAATTGGGCTATTGTATCCGCCTTTCAACGTTAAAGTATAGGTATATGCTTTTGCTGTCTCCCATTGATGAACCGCAGGTATCTGATAGGTTCTGTCCTCGCCATCCACTCTTACCGTCAAGGATATTCCTTCAGCCGTACTTACCGGTAGAAGAATAGTTTCAACTACGATAGGATCTTTGTTATCATCCACGATAAAGTTTCCACCGGCCTGATAGCTTCCCCTTTCGCCAATAGGTGTAAGCGTACTGGTAACAAGATTATATTTAGCTTGCTTGTGAATTCCATTCCAGATAACAGATTCTATATGTCCGGCTCCCGGATAGTTATTCTTCTTGAAAGTGACACGTACCAGTGACAGGACGTGCTTCATCTTAACCTCGGCATTGGCTGCACTTGTTCCGACAATCGCAGTACCGGCAAGATAATCGGTCTGCGAAGTTACGTCAATAGGAATATTATCATGGGCATTGATATTTGACGAGTAGGGAAAATAACAATATATATTCTTCAGGGTAGAAGAAAGGGCGACAGCTCCCCCACTCCATGAAGAACCGTTAAACGTGAATTTTTTATTGAGGCATGTGTCGTTATAAAACAAACCTATCTCATCGTCTCTCTGAAACTGGGAAATCGGTGCTTTTGTTGTAACCTCGTCCATTAGCTCTATGTTGGTTGAGAGCTTTAAGAATGTTGACTCATCCGGTTTGGGTGTAGGTATCGGTTCTGGTTCAGGAAAGTCAGTGCCGTTTTCTTTATCACAAGCAACGAGCATACTTACGGCCAATAGACCAAATAATAGTAGTTTTTTCATATTGTTTTATATTGAATAATCGTAATCGTTATCTTTAGTCATTTCCTTTTTCAGGACGATTTCTGTTTCCATTCTTTTAATGGCCGTCTTGAAATAGAATTCAACTATCGGGGCAAGGTTGCGTTCATCTCGGCAGGCTTTAAGAGCACCTATATACTTATCCCTATCCTGCTTTTCAATGAGTATCATAGGGTGTCCCAGTTTGACTAAAATAAAATTCGACAATAACCGCCCAAGTCGGCCATTCCCATCGCGGAATGGATGTAGGAAAATAAAATGTTTGTGAAATTGTGCCGCAATTTCTACAGGATGTACTGGCAGCTCCTCTATTGCCTTTTGCGTAGCTTCCATTAGTTTAGGGACACGTGCTATCAATTTTTCATGATCGCCAAATATTGTATCACCGGCTCCCATGTCAGTATTTGTATATTCTCCTGGTACTGCATCCTTGTATCGGTATGTTAGTGTATGCTGCGTTAGAATCCGGTGTGTTTCTTTAACTAGTTGTTCAGTAAGCGGCCGGTCTGTCTGTTCCATTAGGAATTCATACGCATTGAAGTGATCCAATATCTCAAACGCTTCAAAAAGAGTTTTGCCCTGCGGTATCATTCCCAGACCTTCTTCTTTCAAAGCCCTGGTATCGTCTACAGAGAAGGTATTTCCTTCAATAGCACAACTATGGGCTGAAAAGAGTATTTCATTATACTCTTTCAGATCTTCCACATTGAATTTGTCAATGACTGTTGCTCTGTACTCTTTCAATAAGGTATTATACCTTTCAATCTCTCTTTCAAACATATATTCGATTTTATTAGTCTTCTATAAACTCGTCTTCATATACCCAAATATGTTTGCCGCTTCCGCAAATCTCCACTTCCCATTTAGTATCCCATTTCTCAATCAGGATGATGTTCCAGTATCCTAAATAGGGTTCAATCAATGTCGCTGTTCTCATATGCTAAAATGTCAACTCCTTAGATTCTTTATATTCCTTACAAAGTTGATGGATATTGTCTAGCAAATCATTCTTACTTTCTTTCGAGGTATTCACCCAAAAGCTAGCCCAGCTTTTATCATCCCCATATTCATCTATTTTATATTCTTCGATTGTTTTCCATGCACTAGCACTTATATCTTTTAAAACCACTGGTGTACTATTCTGACAAAATGAAACGTATTCACTAACTGCATCATAAGCAGAATCAATGCCTAAAGCTTTAAGGATACTTTCTTGTGCTGCCTTACTGGTATAACAATAAAAATTAAAAAAGTTGCCTTTACCCTTGCACCAGTTATCCAATGTCTGTTTCAAAAAGACATCAGATACATGTCCTTTCATAGCAGCACAAATAAAGGTTGTATCTATACCTTCCAACACAGAAGCAGACAACTTATCAATTGCTGCTATTTCTTGATTTCTTAAAATTTCACTCATATTCTTATTGTTTTAATACTACTCTGCAAAGATACAAAATTTAATAGATTGCTGCAATATATTACAGCGATTAAAATAAATGTTTAGCAGCATATTCACAGTTACACCGGAATAAAATCAATCATGACTCCTAAAGCATTACTTATTTTAGACAGGTTTTCTATACCTATATCAAAGGTTCCAAGTTCAATTTTTGCAATATAACCACGGTCGAATCCGGTCAATTGTGCAAGTCTTGTTTGTGACAATCCCCTCTCCTTCCGGAGTTCGGCAATTCTTTTCCCTATGCGTATCTTATGATTAATTTCTGTTGCTTCCATATTAAAGTAAGTTAGTAATTAGCTTTGCCGGCATATTCAGTTTGGAGAACGCGAACCACTTCTTCCCCAAGTCTTTCAGGGATGCACCGATGTGATATACTTCGGTATCATCAATGATAAGGAAACGGTCATGGGAAAGTTTGCACGTCCGGATATCGATAGGCGGATACTGGTCATTGAACTTATCCAGGTCTAACTGAAGCTGTGGAGTGATGCGCTGCGTATAGACAGTGGCCGTTACTTCCGGCTGCCGTTTGCTCAGCATGAGTAGTACGCTCTCATCAACATAGTTGTCGATCAGCAAAAGAGAATGTTTGGCCGACTTGATAAGATCCGAAGCGAACTTGTAGGCGTCGAAGATCTGGCCGTCGAAGAAGATACCCTCAACCGGGGGAAGAGAAGTGCGGACAAAGAAGTCAATCTTCTTTGAATGTTCAGATACAGTTTGTTCCAGTTCCGACAGCCGGCGATTTACAGAATAACCTTTAAGAAGGTATTCTTTCAATACTTTATTGGCCCAACGTCTGAAAAGAGTTGCATTTTTACTGTTTACTCGATAGCCAACTGACAAAATCATATCAAGATTATAAATATCAATAACCCGTTTAACTTTTCGAGAACCTTCTAAACGAACTATTTCCATTTTGGAAACAGTTGCTTCCTTCTCTAATTCTCCACTTCGAATGATATTACGTATATGTTTAGAAATAGCCGGAACTTCAGTTCCAAATAATTCAGCTATTTGAGCCTGAGTCAACCAGACCGTTTCATCTTCCATCCTTACTTCCAGCTTGACGGCTTCATCCGGCTGATATAATATGATTTCTCCTTGTTCCATTTACATTTATTATTCTTTTATATCTGTAATAAGGTCTTTAAATAGTTTCTGCGAATACCGAAGTCCCTCTTTGAAAGTTGCTTCATTTTGAGAAGGTGTGAGAGTGTTGTCATCAACGAAAGTCACATAAACAAATCCCAACGCATCGGCTATCTCTTTTTTAGTTTCCGGATCAGTGTGAATTTCAACACCACTTCTTACAAAGCAAAGTCCATCATGTACTTTCATTACGCGTTGAGCTGCTTCGCCATATTTTTGATAATTCCTTTTTATATCCTCATTAAGTTCAATAGGGAGAGCTATTTCATTTCTTGTAAAATAGCGACATGCTGTTTCATTAATGCTTATCTCTGTATTATTCAACTTCCGCTCTCTGTAACGAGTAAAGAAATGAGTACTATATGCATCAATTCTTCTAGTCCAAACCATTGTATCTGATTCAGTATGTTTATATGGAGAACAACCCCATTTCAGTACAAAGCGTCTGCTATCTACATTTACTATAGAAAAATTATCAAATATAGGATTTTCAGCAGCTTGCCTGTTGGCGGCATAAAAAAATAGGATGTACGAATTATGCCGGCTAGGAATTGTGTATTCAAACCATTCCCAGGCTGGAAAACTATTTGCTTTCCGAAGGCTTTTTATTGCCTTAGGAGTTAACTGCTGACGTTTATATTCTAGTTTTGCACGATCAGCGATTAATTCCTCATACATTTCATAAAACGTCATTGAAGGAATAAGCATAACAAAACTTGCATATTAATTTGACAATACTATTACACCGAACTACACTTTATTTATCCATATATTCCAAAAGGGCTATCTTATCTTCCCTACTCGCTTTTGCCCAGAACAACGACCAATTCTTATAATTCCCGTATCGATCAATATTATTGATAATAACAGTTTGCCATGCTGAAGGACTGACTTTCTTCAGTTCATCAAGGCTATGGTTATATCCGAAGAGGAAAAAAGAATGTACGATTTCAGTCTCAAAAGGATATATCTCCGAACGGTTTTTACCTTCACAAATTTGTGCTGTTATCTGGCTGTCATAGTCCGGGTATTTATCTGGTTCTACCTCTACTCCCAAAGCCTCAATCAGCCATCTTTTTATGTCATCATTACTGTTCAGATAAAAATCAAACACATCACCTTTCTTGCTTTCCCACTTGTTCAAGACATGCTTGTATAGCTCATTGTCAAGTTTTCCATAGAGTACTTTATCCATGAAGGCAGTATTGATTATTCCGTTGACTATTGCCATCGTAACAGCGTCAATAGACTGTATTGCTTTCTGTGTATTCATATATTTAATGTTAAAGTTTGACTGATAGGGAAAATAAGCAGACTTTACAATGTTAACTCATAGTCTGTTTCAATAAGGAAGAATATTTCCTTTGTGTTCTTATAAACTCTACGTTTCGCACCGAGAGCTTTTAGCTTTCGATAAGAAATTGTGGCTTTCCTATCCTCTACGGAATCCACGCCATCAATAACTGTATGGATCTTGATATTCTTTTCAGTAACTTTCCATGCCATAATATTTTCCTCTATTAGTTATTAAATTATTACTTCTATCTAAAGCCAATCGGATTACGCGGTTTCTCCTCTATTTTCTTCCAGGACTGAAGTTCGGCCAATGTTTGGCTGATTAGCTCCAGTTGCATCCGGGTATCATCATTGATATCGTTATAGTTGGCAAAAACATCTTCGATGTAGTCTTTCAACTCCTTCATCTGTTTCTCTAACTCCCCTACCCTGTCTACTGGTGGATTTGCTATCAGTTGACGGATGGCGACGAAAGCACGCATGATATTGATATTAACTTGTATTGCGATATCGCTATTCAATACTCCTGAAAGCATTGCCAAGCCGCTTTCAGTAAAGGCAAAAGGTAATTTACGGGTACCGCCCCATCTTGATATCACAAATTGTGATTTCAAGTTATCCCATTCGCTCACCGTTAACTGAAACATAAAATCATCAGGAAACCTTCTAATATTACGTTTCACCGCTTGGTTTAATACTCGTGTTTCCACTTCATACATTTCTGCCAAGTCAAAATCCAGCATTACCTTCTGTCCCCGGATCTCATATATTTTGCTTTGGATAAGTTGTAGTTCGTTCATATTGATTTGATTACCTTTTAAAGAAAATTGTTCACAATTTTGTTTAAGTTTATAATAGGAAAGGCATCCAAAGAATTATCAAATAAATCGTCTATGGTCATTGAGCACTGGTTTATAGGGCATTCGGGTAACTGAATCTCTGGTTCTTTCCGCCCTGGATAGGCCATTAATTGATAATAAAAATTGCCTTGAAAGCCAACACAATCAAATGAGTAAAATCCTTTTCGAGCCATAGTTATAAATGATTGGCAATATATATTCTGATAATAAAAATCAAAAAGTTCTCTTTTGCTTGTCATATCTGGATAAACAAAATCTCTGTCTTTTGGCATTGTCGGAATAAAAAGTTCACAGACCTTTTGAATGTATTGAACGTCTTCAAATGACATATTATAGAATTTTCTTATTATAGAATCATTAATCTTAATCTCTGATTTTTCAAAGATATCAGGCATTTTCTTTACAGTCTCATATGTCACTCTATTACGTTTTATGTTGTTTTGAATAACTTTAGGGACTTCTCCACCTGCGGAAGCTGCATGTATTTTGATTTTATCACCAAAAATAAACCAATCAAAATCTGAAGCATAAATATATAAATCAGAATAAGGCATAATTTTTTATTTAAAAGTATCAATACAATTTTTGCAAGTAGGTTGTTTTTCCATAGTACGTGGACGGATAGCTTCTGAAAAAACAATTTTATTTAATGCTATCTTTTTGCTATGCAAAATTTTATTACTAGCATCTACTTCAGCACAATTCCCTATCGGAAATGGACATTCAGGCCTTATTTTCCCAATAGATCCCAATGACGTTAATCTCTTTATTAAGAGGGGATGCAATTTGGAACGCTTGTAACCTTTATTTTCCCCTGTCTTTTTTATTTTGTTGTATTCAGCCCCTATTACGGTACTTACATTCCTATCTTGTCGGCATTTAAGGGCATATTTAATTACCTTTATAGTCAAAGACTGAGAACACCCTTTTGCAGCCAGCCTTTCATGCTTTCTTTTTTCAAAAGTTTTACTGCCCATACTTTTTCTCTACATCAATAAATGTATTTCTTTATTTTCCCTATTAGTTATTAAAGTTCCATTCCACAATCCGCTTCAATCACCCGATTGTTCACCAGGTCAAAGGTATCCTCTCCAGACAAAGATAATTCATTAATTCGCTCTATCTGCCGATTAAGGAAATAATCTGCATATCCGGAATAATTTTCTGTCTCGTAGAAAGAAATCAGGCCTTTTCTATAGCGCAATATATCCGCATCCTTTGCGGAATATACCGGGATTAAGTCAGCATTCATCATAACGATACTTTCCATCATACGTGAGGTACGCTTGTTCCCGTCTACGAAAGGCTGAAGCCTGGCTATGTTGCAATGCAGGTAGACTGCCTTTTCTAAAGGATTAACGTACAGTTCCTGGTTAAATAGTATCTCATTTAAGGCAATCCGTATCTCCCGGATTTCTTTTGGTGGAACATATTCAGTACCGGTAATCTTGACCGCACGAGAACGTAGTATACCGGACTCTTCACTGGATACCAACTCGCTGGAGATGGATCGATGCAACCGGAACAAGGTACGTTCATCTATCTGCTCCTGGTTATTCCCTTTATTGATATACTCCATTTCGGAAACAAAAGTGTTATAGAGGTTTTTCAGCATCTTGGCATCTTCATATCTCTTTTCCGATGTGATATTATCCTTCAGAAGAGCTTCTGTCTCCACATAGGTATAAGTATTACCTTCTATCTTTCCGGAGTAATAACACCACACCACTGCCAGGTCTTTTATTTCGGAAGATACCAATGAAGAAAGTTTGGCATGCTTGTTCGCCATGATGAAATCCGCCTTTTTCTTTTGTATGTCATTGAATATAGGTGTCATAATTTATTATTTATATATTGATAAATAGAGAATAACTACTATTCATAGGCCCGGAATCCAATCGGGTTACGTGGTTTTTCTTCAATCTTCTTCCTAGCCTGAAGTTCGGCCAATGTTTGGTTGATCAGCTCCAGTTGCATTCGGGTATCATCATTGATGTCGTTATAGTCGGCAAAAACATCTTCGATGTAATCTTTCAACTCCTTCATCTGCTTCTCCAACTCCCCTACTCTGTCTACTGGTGGATTTGCTATCAGTTGACGGATGGCGACGAAGGCACGCATGATATTTCTATTTATTTCAATAGCAGTATCAGAGTTGAGTACACTACTAAGCATGGCTACACCAAGTTCAGTAAAAGCAAAAGGCATGTATTTAAAATTACTTCCTCTGCCGTTCTTCAAGATCACAATTTGTGATCTTGAAAGTTCATCTTTTGTCAGTTCAAACATAAAGTCGTCACCTGAGAAACGTTTCAAGTTACGTCTTACAGACTGTTTTAAAACTCTCGTTTCTATTCCATACATTTCGGCCAAGTCAAAGTCCAGCATTACCTTCTGCCCCCGGATCTCATATATCTTGCCTTGGATGAGTTGTAATTCGTTCATTATTGTATTTTTAAACGCCAACTTCTATACTGCTTCAATTTCATATTGTTTGTCTTTAATATTAGGCAAATACTGCTTAATACCATCAGAAACATCTATGCCATATTTCCCTTTATACATAATTGGCTTCCAGTGAAAGCAGATATATCCGCAACTCGGCTTAATGTCAATTCCGAATTTACGAAGAGGCAAGCCATTAAATCCTTTGAATTTGCGTCTCCATTCTTTCATGAACTTTTCTGAAACTTTATCACATCGGTTGGGAGTGAAATATGTAATCCCATTCATATTGTAGGGAACGACATGGTTAGGGTTGCAATATTTAGGAAATCGGATGTAGTCATAACTCCATACACAAGAAAACGATGTTGCTGTCGCTCTTCTCGTAGAACTATCCATACCGTCTATCTCTATTGGAGTAACGCTGGATAACTCTTTAATCATTTGAACTATTATTTTCTTGTCATCAATCATCTGTTCATAAAACTGCTTGAATAGACTTTCAAGTTCGGTTCCTCGTATTCCTGTTATGATCATACTGGTACATTTATTCATGTCAACACATGTTGTTGAACTATTTAAGATCATTCATTTATTGACTATATTAGGAAGTCATACTTTCATTAACCTATACAGTTCTTTGTTCAAGGTGCCAACATTACACCTCAAAGACTTCCATTCTTTATTCAATCTTAATAGCTTCCATGAACTTTAATAACACAGCGACTCTTTTCGTATGAAATGAAAGTTGATCGAATAGTTTGTGTGTCTTAAGCATTTCAATAGCTGCATTTGCTGTAATAACTCCTTGTTCGTACAGCCTGATAGTGGCATATAACTGATCATTAGCAACAGGCCCCATTACCAATTCGTATACCCCTGTCGTTTTTCCTTTACGGTTGTTGACGACAAATTCCAACCACTCTTTTGTTGCACCTGCGAAATGGCGAACAGTAAATTCTCTGTCAAGGATATTATCAGGCACTTCATAAACCGAGACAATCGCCCTATTGCCTCGTTCCCTATTCTTTTTGAGTAAAGCCCATTTTTTTGCTTGCTCAAAATTGGTTGTTGTATAAAATCCTTTACCGAAGTCCGTAGCGTTTCTTCCTTTTTGTATATTAGGATGTTTCACGATAACCGTTGAACCATGATATAACTTCATCTCTTTTTATTTATGTAGGTTGTTATAGTATCTAATATATATTCAGTGTCTTGGGTATGCAACATCTCAAAATTATCATTTAGAAACTCGAAGACTCCATGAGCAGAGAATAAAAGAAGAACTTCTTCCGCACTCTTCTTTTTAGCTTCCCTGTAATTTTCTATACAGAACATTTTGAAAAGTAGAATTTTAGGGTCATCACCTTGCGCTTTTCTCTGTTCTGTTTTCTCTTTTTCTAATGCTTCATAAAGCGATAGTGTACTTGAATACCATAATTTAGTATTCAAATCCAATAAGAACTTATACAATTGGGAAGAATAAACATAATATAAGGCATCCCTTAAAGGCAATGTCTTTTTCTTCATAACCATATTAACCAATTCACGCATCACAAATGGAAGCATGGCATAACCTAATTGATTTTGATCATTCTGAAGCATCTTTTATATTTTTATGTTATCTACTTTTATAACTATTAATAGCCCCTATCCGTTCAATTCTTTCTGCTTATTTTCCAAATAACTAAGGCCTTTTTCATCTAACTCGCCGTTTTTCATGTGTTCATCCAAGAATTTACGGATAGCAATGTAGGTAACGTCTTTCATCTCAATGCCATATTCCACCTTAATGCGCCCCAGCATTTTATGTGTATTTACATCCAACCACACATTCATGGGTTTGACCCGTTCCACTTTTAGAATTTGCTTTGGACGACCCTTTGTTTTTTTAGCCTCTTTTACTTCAACGGTATCAACAACAGGCTGTTGTTCATCCTTTTCCAGCTCTGCATCTAACATTGGTTCGTTAGCCTTATTCTCTGCTTTCTTTCGACGTAGCATTTGATTCTCTTCTTTTTGGTTCTTTACCATTGAACCTATTTCGCTTAAAAAGTCTACTTTTTCATTTTTTCCTGCCATAATATCAAATGTATTAGTTTTCATTATCATTTACTGGGCGTTCCTCCGGGTTCTTTATATACCATGCTTCCAAAGCTCGATGCTGCCAATCCTCAGGTCTTTTCTCACCTGTAATTTCTTCAGCAAGACTCATGTAATCCTCAGCACCGTTACTTTCCGGATCGTGTTCGAATATGGTTTTATGCTTTAATGGGCTTTCATCAAAACGGACACTTTTACGTATTTTTGTTTTGAACACCTTTCCGGGGAATTGGCTTTCAAAATACTCTATTACACTTTTGCTAATGCGGGTATTTCGATCATATCGTATAGGTAAAAAGCCTAGTATGTCCAAGTCCTCATTAAATTCATCATCTTTGACTTCATTTATGGAATCAATCAATGTCTGCATCCCTTTCAAGGAAAAGCCACTACAATCTATGGGAACCAACACCTGATCACTGACTACCATTGCATTAAAGTTTACGATACTTTCTTTAGGAGAACAGTCAATTAAAATATAATCAAAGGCATCCTGAATCGGTTTTAATTTGCGTTTTAAAATACGTTCTCTTGCTTTCCGCGCAGCCAGCATCATATCAGCATCACGGAGTTCTCGTGAAGAAGGTATATAATATAAGCATTCCTTTCCGTCATATCTGTTGTCTATAGCTTCATATCTTACATACACCGGAACAGAACTTTCTTCGCTTTGCTGCATAAACCATTCGTTGAAGGTCTCATCTCCTGCAGCCCCATCAAAACCCAGTAGAAACGTAAGATCACACTGCGGATCTGTGTCTATCAAAAGCACTCTTTTTCCAAGAATCCAAAGTGCTGTACCCAGGCTGGCAGTTGTAGTAGTCTTTGCCACCCCGCCTTTGTAATTTAAAACGCTTAATATTGTTGCCATATATTCAGATATATAATTTCATGTAGCAAAAATACGCTTTCGTTTTTGAATAAACAATTTTAAAAATCTAAATATCCGAACATTTAGATTTTTTTATATTTAAGAATGTATATATTTAAATTCTCGAATATTTATATATGTGTATATTAAAAATTTTAGACTTTTGCATATTTAAGAGTTTAACTGTTTGTATATTTATATATTTAAGCACTTAAATATGTAGATATTTATATGTTTATGCTTCTAAATATGTAAAATATTTAATATTTATAATTTTAAACACTTAAAAATACAAATATTAATATATGTATATATTCAAATGCTTGCATTTTAAAATATTAAAATATAAAAGAGTTTAAATATGCGCAATAGAGATGAAACACTTAACACCAATATATTAAAATACACAGATTGTAAATACGTAGATGTGCAGATATTTAAAAATGTATATTTTTAAATATCTATATATGATAAGCAAATTCACCAATCTACCCCACTAATGATAGGGTATGGGAGTAGTCTTATTTTGAAATATTATCTTTCCCTACTTGTTCAGGATAACTTTATACTATTTTTGCATTCCAATAGACAGAGCAAACAACGAATGGATCTTACAACAGCGATAACTAACTTTGAGAAAGAACTTCAGGCCATAGGGTTCAATGGCACTGATGCTTTATTAATTCAAATAAATATAGGTGGAGAGAATTATATAAGGTGTAGTGGCAACTTGAACAACCTCGTCGGTTCACAGATACCGATAAGGGAAAAGCATGACAGCCTGGTTGAATTTATGAGCAAAGAAATAGCTATTGCCACAGTCAGGGAGAGTACAAGGTGTCTGCATCGGGACACTCTCTCTTTATTAGCGGACTTTTCGGCCAACATCAAACTTCAGGAAATAACAAGCGAATATCTGCAAAGACTGGAAATATATATGAGGGTAGAGTGCCAGCTTTCTATCAATACCATAGCTAGGCATATGAAAACGCTCAAACGCTATATCAATGTAGCCAGGAAGAAAGGCATCATAACAACTTACCCTTTCCTTAATTACACGATAAAGACCGAACAGTCACATCGCGACGCATTGACAGAAAAGGAATTGGAGAAACTGGAACATTACCGGGAGAAACTGAAAGAGCCTAATGAAACATTGAATGCCTTCCTTTTTAGTTGCTATACCGGGTTACGCTATTCGGATATATGCGCATTTACCAAACAGAATATACGTACTATAAATAGGAAAAAGTGGATTGTTCTCCGCATGATCAAGACCAATAAAGAAGTTCGCATTCCATTATCCACGATCTTTGAAGGAAAAGCCCTTAAGTTAACAAAATCAATAGCCCGCTCTCGAGGTCTATTGTTTCACATGGAAAGTAACCAGCAGGCGAATCGTATATTAAAAAGAATAGCAAAACAAATAGGGATAAAGAAGATTACATTCCACACAGCAAGACATACATGTGGTACTTTGCTGTTATATAGGGGTGTCAGTATAACCACAGTGCAAGCGATACTCGGCCATCAAAGTGTGAAAACGACCCAGATATATAGTGCAGTTACAGACCTTACTATGGAAAAAGAACTGAGGAAAGCAAATAGAAAAAATTATAGAGTAGGGAAGAGGGAAAAGTAAAGGATTGTTATATTTGAATGGGGGGGGTAGGGAAAACATAATTTATTTAGTTGACTAGAGAAACAGCGTGCCATATAAATAAAATATCTTTAAAAGCCTATTTTTAATATAATATATTATATTTGTAGCATTTATACAAAAAAATCAAATTAAAATGAAAGTATTAAGATTTGTCAGACTAGTTTTTATTATTGTTATTACGTCTCTAAGCCTTGCAGCCTGTAATGAAGATAGCAACTCAACTGCACCAATATTTTATATTGATTCTTCACTGGAAGAAGGACTTATATTTGGTGGAGAAGGAGGAGAGCAATTCATAAAATTTGGTTGTAGTATGGATTGGAATTTACAAATTTCATCTCCTAATAATGATATGACATGGTGTACACCCTCCATGACAAGTGGAAAAGCGGGAAACTATAACGTAAAATTTACTGTTACAAAAAATACAGACGAGAATGAACGATTCGTATATGTCAATATCTTTGCGGGAACATCAACTATAACATTTATAATTACTCAACATAAAAAAAACACTGAAGATGATGTGGAAAAACCAACTATAAGTTTATCTCAAGAGAGTTTTAATGTAGAAACGAGAGGGGGTATAATAAAAGTTGATGTGGAAAGCAATGTCCAATATATGATTCAAATGCCAGATATTGATTGGATCACGGAAATGACAGATAACACAAAAGCTTCTAATAGCCATTATTTTGCTATCAGTGAGAATCCTTTGCTTACAGATAGAAATGCAGACATACTATTCGTAACTCAAGAGCTTGATACACTTGCGACCGTTGTTATTGAACAAAGAGCGAATAACTTTATCACAGTAAATTCAACAGAAGCTGGCAGTCTGCTTGGCATCATTGGTGCAGAACACATAGAAGATGTTACAGGATTAAAAGTTATTGGTGATATAAACGGAAATGATATTGTTCTTATTAAGAGAATGACCAACTTAATAAATCTTGATTTAAGCCAGTCTCGAATCGTAGAAGGTGGTGTTTCTTATGGGAAAAAAGATATTCACTACACAATACCCATTTATATAGATGATGAAAAACACCCTCAAGTCGATGCTTATACAGAAAATGATATTATTGGAGAAAATATGTTTGAGAACTGCAATTTTAAATCAATAAAACTACCAAATTCTTCCAAAAAAATAGATGCAAGAGCATTCAAGAACTGTCTCCTATTGAAGAATGTAAATATACCTAAATCAGTGAATTATATTTCATGGTTTGCCTTCTATAACTGCAAGTCACTTGACAATGTTATTTTTGAAAATGAGGCTAAACCGGGTATTGGTTACAATGCTTTTGCTAGATGTGAATCTTTAAAAAATATTGACTTGCCTGACGGCATTTCGGAAATATTAAGGTTGGTATTTGCTGGTTGTATTTCATTAGAAGAGATAAAAATACCATCAAATGTAACAAAACTCTACCAATCACTATTCGCAGGATGCAGCTCGCTCGAACATGTCAATATGCCGAATAATATTACAGAAATAGAGTATGGCGTTTTTAGCAATTGCAAAAGTCTAAAAAAAATAGATATACCTAAGAGTATAACAGAAATACAAGGATACACGTTCAACTGATGTTCTTCATTGGAAACAGTCATAATACCAGAGAATACTTCAGCAATTAAGGAATATGCCTTTAATAAATGCACTAATTTAAAAGAAATTCACATAAAGGCCTTGCCTACAACATTAAAAAGTATACATGAAACGGCTTTCGGGGAGGAAGTTTATACAAATGCAACCCTATTTATTCCCAAAAAGACTTGGAATGATTATTTTTTAACCCCATTGGGATATTTTGATAAGTATATTGAGGAATAGAGTTTTGTACTATGTATATTATTCATGAATACGATGGATGTTATAGGAGAAATAACTTAATTATCAGAATCTTGCAATAGATAAACAGTAATCCCCCTACTTCATGATCGAAGTAGGGGGATTACTGTATTTATACCGATAGAGAAAGAAGTAATTCTAGCTACTTTTTTCTTCTTTGTCTTTTATCTTACAAACTTTATCATTGTTTTGGGTAAGGATATAATTTTAAGCGTTGTTCAGAGAAAGTGGATATTTTAGACTGTAAAGCATTGTAAAAAATGTAATAAAAATATAATATCCGTTTGTTCTTGCAAATCCATTTATTTATTATCTTTGCATTATTATGTCTTATTTTATTAATAATTAATTATTTTATCTAAACTTATGATGAAATTAAACGCTATCAAGTATTGGTATGGGTTTATACTCATGTTGGGTGTAATGTCGTTTGTCGCATGTACAGACGATAATGAGGACACGGAAGCACCTGTTTTGGAAGTTTCCCCTACAACCCTTAACTTCACGGCAGAAGGTACTGTTGAAGAAGGTAGTCAATCTTATTTTGAGATTATTGCTAATAGAAAATGGACTATTACGGTACAGGATGAGAAGGACTGGGTTACACTTTCCAAGACTGAAGGTGAGGGCAATGCAAAAATTGAGGTTAGTGTACCTGCTGGTACTACTGATGAAGCTAAGGTTGATATACAAATAAGTAATAAAACAGGGGCTTTATTGTCGAAAACCGTAACCATCAAGCGCGGTATGGGCAGTGAACCTATCGAAACTGTTGTGATTTATCAGGAATCATTAGGAACTACAGCCGTTTCGGAAAAAACGCCGGTCAAGGACTTTACTGGTTGGGATAAACAAGGTACAGGGGTAGCTAATGTAACTTATACCGGTAGTTCGGAGAAGATGGATGTACGTGCCAAGAGTAGCGGGGGCTATGAGGGTGCGTCTGGTGGTAATGCTTTCTTCTTTGGAACTGGTCCGGCTTCATTGATTATCAATAAGATTGCTTTGACTTCCGAACAGACTAAATTGAAACTGACTTTTGGTGCAAATTCTTATGTGTACGATACAAAAGATAATTCATTTGATGAATCCAAGTTCCCGGTATATTTGAGCGCTGACGGTACGAACTGGAAACAACTTACCTATACAAGAAATAAAGGAGATGAGCAATCTCCCAATTGGGTATTGGCTACAGCAAACTTTACTTTGAAGAATGCTGTTTCAGAGTTGTATATCAAATTTGCACCAACAACTGCATCTTTGTTTAGCCTGGATGATATTGTTCTTGTTACTGGTATTGGCGGTACAGAGATTGATTTAGCTGGTGGCAGCACAGAACCTGGTGAGGCAACTCCTATTACCATTACCGAACTGGTAGATTTGGCAAAAGCTAATACAACTCAGGTAGAAATAGATGCTACCGCCGATAGATATTTTGAAGCAGTAGTGCAAGCTGATGTAAATGCTGGAAACTATACCCAAAGAAATTTAGCTTTAGCAGTGGAAGGAGCAACTGATGCTAAACAGGGTATTACATTATACGGAGATCAGGTAGAACCGTCCACATTGAACTTGACTAAAGGCGATAAGGTAAAAGTCACATTATATAAGAGTCTGGCAAAAGTTGTAAACTATTCTGGACTTTATGAAGTGACTGGTGCACAAGGAAGCACTTGGTGCAAAATAGAAAAGATAGGGACAGCAGAAATAACTCCTATCGTTCTAACAGACTTATCTAATCTTGCCGATTATCAGGGAACAACAGTCACTATAAATAATGTGACTTCTCCCACGGAAAGTAAAATATGGGGAGCGGAGAGTGCTCAGGAATTTACCGTAAACGGTACGAAACTGAATGTTTTTTGCAAAAGTGTAGGAGATTTTGCTACTACTGCTTATCAAGCTAATACAACAGGAAATATAACCGGTCTTATCACTGTTTACAAAAATGCTGTACAGATTGTGCCGCGTACAATTGCAGATGTGGCAGATTTCACTTCCAGTAATCCTTATATTTCAAGAGTGGAACCGGCAATGCTTACATTTCCGTTGACAGGTGGTGAGCAAGAAGTTACCGTTATAGGAGCAAACTTGGAAGGAAAGACATTGAATGTATCAGGGATTTCTAACCCGGTTTTTGCAGAAGTTAATGGCAATATAGTAAAAGTAAAGGTGGAAGGAGCAACTGCATCAGGAACCCAGACTTTAACTATAAGTGTAGATGGCGGCAATTCACAGGACGTAACTATCAATATTGTGGATGAATCGGCTGCCCCTACTATTTCTTTGGACTTTACAAACGATGAAATATTTCCAACGGACTTTCCTAGTGGGAGTGCGGATGCAAAGAAAACAGAAGAAGATAATCCGGATAAATACACCTTTAACGGATATACTTTGAAGATACATTCCGCCGGTGGCTATTATAAAAATGCTGGTTATTTGATGCTTAAGAACGCTAAATGTTATATAGAATTTCCTGTTATTAACGGTAAAAAATTAGTAAAGGTCGTAGCATCTAATAGCAGTACAACTTCTACAGCTCTATCAATGGCGATTCAAGATACTAACGGGGCTATTGTTACCGGTGGTGAATCACAAAAATGGAGTACACAGAATTCAAGTTATACCTACATCTTAACAGGAACATCTGTAGATACAGCTTATCGGATTGTTCAAACAAGTTCAAAAAATGCCCAAATAAGCAAACTTGATTTGTATTACGAATAATATATAATAACAAATTTATAAGACCCTTGAAGAGAGAATTATCTTTTCAAGGGTCTCATTATCTAAAACATTATTGATGTGATACTTAGAAAATATCCTCTTAACACTTTATACTTCATCCTCTGCTTTATTCTGACATTATCATCGTGCAGTGACAATTCAGAGGGAGATCAACCTGTACTTCCCGGTCAGGTATCCTGGAAAACCACTTCTTCGGTAACTGCAGAAGCCGGAGTGGCCACCTTGTCCATATCAGGTGCAGTAGGAATTAAATGGACAGCCGAGATAACTGCCGGTACTGATTGGAGTTCTTTTGTTCACAACGATTTCACTGGTAACGGAACGACTGTTCAGGGAGAAGTGAAAGACGGAATAAACGTACTCTACCTTTACTATACAGCAAATACCGATACGGAAGGACGTACAGCCATTATTTCCTTTACTTTCGACGGAGAGAAGGAACCCCATACCCTCTCTTTGAAGCAAGTGGCTATAGGTCAGTCTGTTTTGCCAGACTTTAAAGGTGGATACGCAGAAATTCCCATTTATAAACAAGATGCGAACTACGTTTATGCCACCCATTATGTAAAACTGGGCAATAAGAATGTGCGCAATTACTCATTGTGTTTTGATAAGGCCAAGAAAGCCGCCCTATGGGTAGCTTATCCACTACACAAAGCCTATACCAACGGTGATGCAGGTCGCGTGGATGAATGGAACTTCGACCCTTTGTTTGAATCCTCTTTCCAGCCGGAACTGTTTAGAAGTTATAAGGGAAGCTACGACCGTGGACATCAAATTCCCTCTGCCGACCGTCAAGCCACTGATGAGATGAACCGTCAGACTTTCTATTTTTCCAATATGACTCCGCAGCTAAATCGTCTTAATCAGGACATGTGGGGAAAGCTGGAAGACAAAGTGCGTACCTACAACTGCGAAGATACTCTCTACGTCGTTACTGGAGCCTATTTTGCGAATACTTCCACCACCACTTATGACGGTGGCGGCAATCTCGTTCCTGTACCAACCAACTACTTCAAGGTACTGCTCCGCACCAAAAGCGGAAAGACCGGGAAATATGTCAGTGACTGTACAGCGTCCGAGTTGAAAACTATCGGCTTTTGGGTGGAGCACAAGTCCTACGGTAACGTACAACCGCCCCGTTCCATTTGCACCAGCGTGGCTGACATCGAGCAGAAGACCGGCTTTACTTTCTTCCCTACTATTCCCGACGAAGTGAAGCAGGACTATAACCCTACAGACTGGAATATAAATTGATAAAAGCAATCATTATGAACAGAAAATCTATCTTAGTCTTTCTCTTCTTTGCCATAAGCCTTACGGTGTATGCGCAAACCAAGCCCTATAAGATTGTTTTCTACAATCTGGAGAATTTCTTCGATACGGTGAATGATCCGGAAGTGCTGGATGATGAATTCACCCCTGAAGGCCCCAAGAAATGGACTCAGGACAAGTATGACAAGAAGTTACACAACATGGAGCGTGTGTTCTTCGACATCGCGGCTATTAACAAAGACTATCCTGTAGTAATAGGCGTGTCCGAAGTAGAAAACCGCAATGTGCTCGAGGACATTGTGGCTGCTCCCAAACTGGCGCCTGCCAACTACCGTATCGTACATCACGACTCGCCTGAAGCACGTGGAGTAGACGTGGCTTTCTTTTATCGTGCTGACGTGTTCAAGCTCGAAGGAGAGAAAGCCATACGTACAATAATACCTTCATTGCCCAACTTCAAAACCCGTGACATCCTTACCATGTGGGGAAAAATAGACGGAGAGGACTTCCTTTTTATGGTGGGGCACTGGCCTTCGCGGCTGGGTGGAAAAGAAGCGTCCGAGTACAAGCGTATAGCTGTAGGCGAGCAGATGCGCAGTATTGCCGACTCTGTGAAGCAAATCCGCCCTGATGTTAAAGTAGTGCTGATGGGTGACTTTAATGACGATCCTACCGATCCCAGCATCACACAGGGGCTGGGCGCCAAGCTCAAAGTTAAAGAGTTACAGAAAGGCGACTACTACGCACCTTATGCATCCATGCTGAAAGCTGGATACGGCACTCTTGCTTATGGTGACGCATGGAACATCTTCGACAATATTGTTGTGACGGAAAACCTCGTAAACGATACCACAGACAAGCTGAAGATTCAGAAAGCCCCCGGTTCCAAATTCTACGGCAACATTTTCAAGCGTCATTATATGGTGCAGAAAGAGGGCCAGTATAAGGGGTATCCCTTGCGTACCTATGTAGGCAACAACTTTCAGGGAGGATATAGCGATCACTTCCCGGTATATATTTATATAGGAAAATAAAAACATCTATTTATGAAAATAAAAACATTATTGCTATTATTGGTTTCTTTGCTTTCGCTTCCGGGCATTGCCCAGAACATGGGTGGAATCAAAGGTACGGTGGTATCGCGTACTACCCGCGCGACCATAGACAAAGTGAAAGTAACAATGATGCCGGGTGAAGTCACAACGACTACCGATGGCTCTGGGCAGTTTGTATTCGACAATTTGGGACAAGGTGAATATACTCTTGTTTTTGAAACGCCGGAATATGAAGTGCTAAATCTTCCAGTACGTGTGGACAAGATGATACGTGAGATACGTGTGGTTCTTGTTCCCGAGCGAAACGTCATGATGGATGATGCCATATTCGCAGAGTTCGATACGGAGACAATGGAAGATGCGCAGTCTCTTCCTTCTTCGTTATCCGCTTCAAAAGACATATTCAACAATATCGCATCCTACCAGTTCAGTGAGATGCGTTTCAATGTCCGCGGCTACGACTCTCAGTTTTCCGATGTCTATCTTAATGGTATTCAGCTCAATGACGCTATGACAGGTTATACGCCTTGGTCGTTGTGGAGCGGTCTGAACGATGCGACCCGCAACCAGGAAAACACCACCGGCCTTGCAATGGGTGATGTGGGAGTGGGCGGTATTGCCGGTGTGACCAACATTAACACCCGTCCCTCGCAGATGCGCAAAGGCTGGCGGATGAGTCTGGTTAACGCCAACTCCATGTACCGTTTTCGTGGTATGGTAACTTACGCGTCGGGTATGCAGGACAATGGCTGGTCGTATGCGTTCTCTGTTTCTACCCGTCAAGGTGGCAATGACTACATCAAGGGTGTGTACTATAATGCCTATGGATATTTCGGCACTGTAGAGAAGCAGTTCCGTAACGGACACCGTCTGGGCTTGTTGGTACTTGGAGCGCCTACCGAACGCGGTGCGCAGCAAGCTTCCACGCAAGAAGTCTATGACTTGGTAGGCAACAACTATTACAATCCCAATTGGGGCTGGCAGGACGGAAAGCGCCGCAATGCACGTGTCCGTAATTACCATGAGCCTGTCACCATGCTCAACTACACGTTTGACATCAACGACCGTTCGCAGTTGAATGTAGCTACTTCTCTCCGTTTCGGTCAGAACGGTTATTCGGCACTCACATGGTATGCTGGTCCCGACCCGCGTCCCGATTACTATCGCTATCTGCCCAGCTATTACGAGGGTACAACCACCGGTGCATGGTTGCAGGAAGCGTGGATGCGAAACACCGATAACATTCGTCATATCAACTGGGACCGTATGTATGACATCAACCGCAGCCAAGTTCCCAATTCCATTTATGGAGAAGGCAATCGTTCCATCAACATGATCGAGGAACGCCATACAGACCAATTGGACTGGAACTTGAGTTCACACTTCTCACACATTTTCAAGAATAACTCCAAGCTGAACGCCGGTATTAACCTGCGTCGTAACCGTACGGAGTACTACAGCGAAGTGAAAGACCTGCTTGGCGGTGATTATTGGATAGATGTAGATAAGTTTGCTGAACGTGACATGGGCGGACTTGATCCTATTCCTTATCAAAACAACATGGATTACTATGAAAAATACGGTCATGCACAAGCTGTGAAGAAAGGAGACAAGTATAGTTATGACTATTATGGGAATGTCCTTAGTGGTCGCGGCTGGGCACAATACGGATTTAATCTTGCCAATTTGGAGATAGGCGTAGGCGGTGAAATTGGACATACTACCCTATGGCGTCACGGACTTTGGCGCAAGGGACTTTTCCCTGATGATTCGCAAGGTGATTCCGAAAAGCAGAATTACCTAACTTATAAAGTAAAAGCAAATTTCCGTTACCAGCTTTCTGCTTCTCACACTTTTGATGCCAACATTACTTATATGCAGGATGCACCCGCTTTTCAATATGCGTTTGTTTCTCCACGTACACGTAATGCGGCAACTCCCGGTGTAGGGACGGAGAAAGTATTTGGTGTAGATGCATCTTATAATTTCCGTTGGGGTGATTTTCGTGCACGAGTTTCCGGTTATTATACCACTTTCCGCGACCAGACTAAGGTAATTTCCTACTATGACGATGTAGAGGCCACTTACTCCAACTTTGCTATGAGCGGTATAGATAAACGTCACTTTGGATTGGAACTTGCAGCGTCAGTACCTATCTATGAGGGACTTGCATTAAAAGGAGCATTGAGTTGGGGACAGTATACCTACAATTCTAATCCTGATTATATCCAATTGCAGGATAATAGCGGAGAGATAAAGAACCAGGGTAAAGTTTACTGGAAAAACAAACGTGTGGAAAGTACTCCGCAATTGGCTGCCAATATTGGATTGTCCTACCGTAGTCGTAACAATATCTTCATTTCACTGGATGGAAACTTCTATGACAATATGTATCTCTCTATGAGTCCACTCTACCGTACTGATGCCGTACTTACACAAGGCATGACGAAGGAAGAGATTGCAGCTATACGCAATCAGGAGAAATTTGGTTCAGCTTTCGTTATGAATGCCAGTGTAGGCAAGAACTGGTACATTCAACGTAAGTACACGCTCGGTTTCAGCCTCAGTGTAGACAATCTGCTTAACAACCAGAATATCAAGACAGGTGGTTATGAGCAAATCCGACTGCTTAAGAACAAAGAACAGAGTACGCTGACGTATGAGCCGTTTGATGCCAAGTATTTCTACATGTTGGGTACAAACTATTATTTGAATCTTTACTTCCGTTTCTAAAATTGATAATACGTACAGATTATGATAAATAAATTTATACATATATGTTTAATCGCGCTGCTGGCTTTGAGTGTCAGCGGTTGCTATAATGACTTCGATGATCCGGCTCCTGCCAAAATTTGGTCGGACGCCGACTTCGGGGAAGGACAAATAATCTCCATCAAAAAGTTCAAGCAGTTGTTTTACAATAAATACGGGAATGGAGCAGCATCCCTGAAACAGTATTTGGAGATAACGGAAGACTACGTTATTAAAGGTAAGGTAATCTCCAGTGATCAGGCTGGCAATGTTTACAAGTCGGTTTACATCTACGACGGTGAAGAAGCCATTGAGCTAAAACTTATGGTAAGTAACTATGTTTATTATCAAATGGGACAGACACTCTATGTTAAGACAAAAGGGCTGGCTATCGGTTGTTATCGCTATATGCTTAGTGTAGGACTTCCGCCTACTGCTGAAGATCTGCAAAAAGGGTATGCCAATCGTAACATTGAAACTCAGTTGGATTTGAATGCTCACGTGTTTGAGGGAGCAGAAGGTGAACTGACGGAGGATGATATTATTACTGTAACTGCCAATGACTATCACACTATTCTTGATGATAGTAAGTTAGGCTGCCTTATACGTTTTGAAAAGCTTACTTATAAAGAAGGAAAAATAGGGAGCAATACTTATCCTATGTATTTGGAAAGTGTATATCTTAATAACTCTACTCAGGCCACTTATACAAGTAAATATTATAAGGAAGAAGGACTGATACCTACATATGCTTATAGTTACAATAATCAACATTTCTATGGTTCTGCTTTGTTTACCTATGTCCCTGATGAAAATGATGGGGGAAATGACAATAGTGCAAAACAGGGTGACTATATAGTACGTGTAAGTGGTTATGCCAACTTCGCATTACAACCGTTACCGGTAAATGGTGATATCGGCAATATAACTGGTATCTATACTAAATATTCCAGCAAGGATGGACGTTATCCGGTTTATCAGTTGCTTATTAATAAATTTGACGATATAGAATTCTCAAAATAAATATCGTATCTATTCTGCTTTTAGAAGTAGATTAATTAAAGTTTAAAAACATTTAAGGGGCATGTCTGTGAAGATATTGCCCTTTTTTAGTCCTAAGATGTACTTGGGACATGGGAGGGGTGTTTCATTTGAATGGGGTAGGGGAGTGATCTGGTATAACCTAACAGAACTTTAACAGCCAAATTCAAACAAAGTTCTATACATGTGAAGCTACACATGACTTACGGTAACGGTGGTTCTATTGTTGTTGAAGATTTCTATATTGCAGCAGAAAAGCCGCTGCCATTCGATGTAAGAGTCACTGTGAATCAGGATGTGATAGAGTATGATGACAGAGAAGACCCACCAATCTATAATACTTATACAGTGTCTGAAAGTGTAACACTCAATGCCGGTTCAACGACTTCAGAACATAATAAATTAGATTCCGGAACATCCGGAGTGGATCAGTTAGGCTCTTTTTGGACATATATAGTGATTAATGGAAAAACGTATGATCCATTCAAAAATACCATTACTTATACATACAATGGCATAACTTATATATTCGAATAATATATTTGATACAAAAGAAAGGCTTTTTCCCATCATTGAGAAGAAGCCTTTCTTATATCCAACATTTATCTTATTCTTCACATATATAATTATATTGAGAATCGGAGAAATTATCGAAATCTATCCAGGCAGAGGATATAGTCAATAAAATGGCATCACTTGGCATGCCCGGTTCTAATGTACCGTACACATCTGGAACAAATGAGAACTCCCATTCAGATGCTCCCACATTCAAAGTCTTAGTCCAAACTCTACTGTCAAAATAATCTGTAGGTGGCTGACTGGGTGCATGTGGATCATCATAATATGTGAAAGTTCCTTGTGCGCTGTATGATATTGTAATAGGGGATGCTATTGGATAGTCAGCAGATACTTCTACTGTAATACGAAGACCAGGCCCTAAGGTAAACCGAGCGCTGATTATATTATCCCTAATCTTTTGCTCAAATTTGGCTGTTAAAGTTCTGTTAGATTTAAAACACATTATTCTTAAATAAATTCCTAAGATGCAATGTATTTGCATCCCCACAGACTTACATTTGCACAAACCCACAATAGAAACCAATATGAACAATCAAGTAAACCCTGCACTAGCAAAATATGCAAATCTAATGATTGAAAAGATGAAAGAGGTTGAAACATCAGATTGGCGTAAACCCTGGTTCTCTCAACAATTTAGAGGATTACCTCAAAACTTATCCGGCAGGACATATAACAATCTCAATAAGGCTATGTTATATTTCCTCTGTGAGAAATACAATTACCAAACACCAGTATTTCTTACTTTTGCCCAGGCACAAAAAGAGAATGTACTTATCATAAAGGGGCAATCATCTTTCCCTATAAGCTACTATGAGCTAAACATAAAAAATCAAATAACCGGCGAACGAGTTACAAAAGAATTTTATAACAGCCTGAATAAAATTGAACAGAAAAAGTATAAAGTAATTCCATTTTTAAGATACTTCAATGTGTTCAATCTCGACCAAACCAACTTTGCTGAAAAATATCCTGAGAAATGGGAAATTATAAAAAAACAGTTCTGTTTCAATGAAGCCATCAATGACGGCTATCGAAACCCATTAATAGATCAAACCATAGAAAAGCAAACATGGGTTTGTCCTATTAAGTTAAAAGAGCAAGACAACGCTTTTTATTCTCCGATCACCGATTCTATTACCTTACCTACAATGAAACAATTTCCCAACGGCAAAGAGTTTTATTATACCGCATTGCACGAAATGGCGCATTCCACCGGCCACCCCGAAAGGCTAGCTCGCAAATTCGGTTATCATGGAACTCTCCTATACGCTCATGAAGAACTCATAGCTGAATTATCAAGTGCCGTAACCGGTAGAGACTTGGGATTAGCTGTTTTACCAAGAAAAGAAAACGCACAATATTTGAAAGGATGGCTATCAGAAATAACCAATGATTCGAAATATATCCTGAATATTCTTCAGGATGTTAACAAAGCCGTAACAATGATAGAAGAGGGAATAGGGCTAAATGCAGAACAAAACAACAGTCAGGAAGCTATAATCTCTCCAACTCCAGTTATGACAGAAGATGAATATCTTGCCTCAAAAGGATATAGAGATTCTTTCTGTTCAGAGCAAACTCTACATAAAAGAATACAAACAACTGCCTGCCAACAAGAAAAATCATTGAATTTCAATATTGAGAGGAGTAAGAAATACCTAACTGAACGTACTGCAATAAAAAAAGAATACCAAAGCTTACTTGATAGGGGAGAGATACGCCAGCCTACGAGAGTAGAACGAATTATTAAGGCTGCCAATGGGCATCCTGAGCTAGAGAGTACGCGAGCAGCAAGACGTATTGCTTTAGCTGAAGGTATTTCCTGGCAACCTACAAGAAAGGATTTGCCTATCATTTGCAAATACTATTACGATTCCAAGCAACAACTCCATGCCAGATTCTTCCAAAAAGGGAATATCTATGATCATTTAGTATGGAATGACAAAGGAAACTATATTCTTTGTACAGGCTCTAGAGCAGAAGGAAATTATGTCGAACATATATTGCCTCCTGAAGAAATAGTCGAAATAAATAAACTAAACGACAATATAAATCAAATAGAACTTCAATCATCCGGATGCAAAAGCCTAATTGGTGACATATCCAATTCTTCCGACCGAGAACAAATTAGCAATTATCGCATTCTAGATAAATCTACTGGTAGGGTAGAACCTTTGAATATTGAAAATATCGATTTGAAAAAGCAGCCTCCGGAAGCACTAAAAAAGTTGTTGTCCGGACAACAGACAGAAATAACCAACAAATCTGGAATCACCCAAATGATGGGGTTGAGCAAATCACCAACCGGTTGGACATTAGAAATAGGGAAACAATATTTTGATACAATGGAAAATTCTGTAGAAATATAATAACGATAAAAGCAACATACATATGAAATCAATAAAAGAACTTATCAACGATATTTTTACTTCATACAGAGAATTAGATAATATTAAAAAACATCCGGGAAATATCAAAGACATAGCTAATCCCACAGAGGCACAACAACTTGCAGCTGTCAAAAGTTCTCCGCATACAATAAAGTATATTAAAAGTCCAACAGAAAAGGTTCAACTTATTGCTTTGAAAGAAGACATATACAACTATCCCTATATAAAAAAGCTAAGTGAAAAAAGCCAGCTATATTTATTAAAGCATGGCATTGAAATTCAATATATTAAAAATCCGACAGAAAAAGCACAACTACACGCCTTGCGTTGGAAAGGAGTTTATTCTATAGCAAATGTTAAAAACCCAACAGAAAAAGTGCAATTAATGGCTATAAAAAAATCAAAAGCAGTTTTCTCAGAAATTAAGAATCCAACCATTGCTGTATGTAAAGAAATTGCAAAAGAATTCTGTGGAAATATCGAAATCCCCACAGATCGTAAAATTATAAAAGCAACAAAAAAATTAATATCTGAACTAAAATATATTGAAGGCGATGCTTACTTAAAAGAAATGAATATTGATTATAATAAAGGGAATCATTATGTTAATAATGAATCAGATAAAATAACAAATTGGAAAATACAAAAGCAAAGAGAAATCATAGATAATTATAAATATGAAATTGGAATTACAACAGAAAAGGATATAGAACCCAATATTAAAAACCATAGGAGAGCTCTTGATAAAGAAAATATATCAACCAAAAGTATGGATAAATGGGAAACAGTAACCAATAAATATACGCAAATGAAAGCAAATAGAGCAACAAACCAAATAGAGCTTCAATCATCCGGCAGCAAAAGTCTGATTGGTGACATATCCAATTCTTCCGACAGAGAACAAATCAATAATTACCGTATTTTAGATAAATCTACTGGTAGGGTAGAACCCTTGAATGTTGGAAATATCGATTTGAAAAAGCAGTCTCCGGAAACACTAAAAAAGTTGTTATCCGGACAACAGACAGAAATAACCAGCAAATCCGGCAGTACTCAGATAATGGGATTAAGTAAATCACCGGCCGGTTGGACGCTTCAAGCCGGAAAACAATTTTTTAATATGGTAGATTCTTCAGTAGAAATATAATTAACCACATTTAATTGATTAAAGCAATGAATAAAATTACAGAAAAGTTAAAGGAAACCATATCATATATGAGTTTATTTTTTAATGCAGAAAATGAATATACAACAAAATTAATGCAGAAAAATCCGTATAAAATACAAGATTTGATTAATCCATCAAAAGAGTTACAAATTGCAGCTATACAAACAGATCCATCCGTTATACAATTCATATCAAATCCTTCAGAAAAAATACAGTTGTTAGCCATTACAATCAATCCGTCCACAATAAGATATATATCTAATCCAACAAAGGATGTACAGTTAACAGCAGTGAAAATTAGCCCTTCAGTAATACAACATATAAAAGCACCTTCTAAAGATATAATATTAGCAGCCATAGAACGAGATTTTTCAGTAATTAAAACTATACCTAATCCTTCTGAGGAGTTACAACTGATTGCTATAAAGAAAAATCCTGAAGCAATTCAGTATATCAAACATCCAACAATAGAGGCACAATTAGAAGTAATACATACCTCACAGAATAAAAAACTAATAGAAAAAGTAGAAATGGATATGGTAAAAGAAAATCCCGGAGTCATAGCAATACTGCCGAACCCTTCCGAAGCAGTTCAACTAGAAGCTGTAAAAGCTGATCTCTTCGTAATTGGAAAAATTAAGGAACCTTCGGAACAGGTACAACTAACTGCTATACAAAAAAGCATATATTCGATACAAAATATACCTAATCCTACTCCAAAAGTACTATTTCAGGCAATAAAACTATCTTCAAATGACCCTTTCTTTATAAATATTCTACCCGAATCATTACAAATCACTGCTGTACAAACTAAGCCCAATCTTTTTTCATTAATAACTGACCCTTCTCCAGCAGTCCACAAAGCTATTATTGAGAATATATGTAATATAAAGATTCATAGCAATGTAGATAACGGATTCATACCCAAAGTACGTTCGTTATTATACCAACTTGATTCAATCCAATGTAGACATAGTGAAATGTTATTGAAAGCAGATTATTCCGATGATCCTCAACAAACAAAAAAAGAACAAGATGAAGCGGATAGATGGAAAGCTACAGAAACCAGTAAGGCAATAACAAGCTTTAAAGAAGATATAAAAAATGACTATTCTTTTATTGAAAGGAAAACAGAAGATCTATTCTCATGTCCCCAAACAGATTCCACTAATAAAGAAGTCATAGGAACCATCTCATACTATGGCTTTAATGGTGAGGTACGTGAAGTTATTGAATACGATAATGCTGAAAGTTATCTGAAAGCAATAGAACATGAACTTGACTGTAATCCCACAGGATTCAGATATAAAACATTGACCACCAATCCTGAGGTCAAGAAGGCAGTAGATGATCTTACTTACGATATATATGATATGAATAATCCACATCCTTTAGAATGGTATTCCTCAAATAATACAAAAGCTGTAATAAATCCAGATCAATATTTATCAGAAGAACGTAATAAAATAATGCGTGAATATGCTAAAAATCCTTGGGGAGCTCTTGATAAAGAAAATGTATCAGCAGAAGGTATGGATAAATGGGCAGCTGTCACAAACAAATATATTGAGATGAAAACCAACATAACTACAAACCAAGCAGAACTTCAATCTTCTGGCAGCAAAAGTCTGATTGGTGACATATCCAATTCTTCCGACAGAGAACAAATCAATAATTACCGTATTTTAGATAAATCTACTGGTAAGGTAGAGCCCTTGAATGTTGAAAATATCGATTTGGGAAAGCAGCCTCCGGAAGCACTAAAAAAGTTGTTGTCCGGACAACAGACAGAAATAACCAGCAAGTCCGGCATTACTCAGATGATGGGATTAAGTAAATCACCAGCCGGTTGGACGCTCCAAGCCGGAAAACAAATTTTTAATATGGCAGATTCTTCCGCAGAAATATAAAAAATATGAAAGACCAAAAATCACTATTAGCAAAATGTTTGCACAACGATATCCCCGCCATTGTATTTCAAGGATCGGACAGTTGTGCTATGGAAATTCTCCAAGCTGCCGAAAAAATATACAGCAAAAACGGTTGCAGCCCCGAATTCCTAAAAGATTTCCATGAAAATGTAGTAGAAAATTTCAAAGCCTACCAGCAGGAAAACCAATCAGAAATTAAACTTCCTGATTTAACCCCCAGTGAAAAAGAAGCGTTCTATATCTTCCAAGAAAAGAAGTTTACTGATTTTCCTGCTCCAATAAAAGATTTTGAAAGATATCTAAAAGGGAATGGCTTCTCACAAATCAATGAGAATACCGTATCTCATGGCAAATATATTATATGCGATGAAAAAGAATGGAATGGAATAACTGCCCAAAATGGAGACTATAATTTTGCCATTAACCATAATAAGGAAACAGAACAAATAAGCTATTTTCTTTTTTCCAATGATAGAAACTACCCAGAGCGAATAGGAGATTATAATAGCTTAAAAGCATGTTTTTTTGACATAATGGCAAAACACCCATTATTTGCGCAGAAAACCAGTCTAATTCCTATAATTGAAGCATACCGCAATACGGGCTATAAAAATATAGCAAATGCTATAGAACGATATTCCATTAACATAGAAACGACCTTTATCTCTGGAGAATCCAAGTATACAATCAAAGATATTGAAATGCAATCTTGTGGTGCAAAAAGAATGACTGTTGATCTCACAATCTCGCAAAAAGACAACAAACCAATAACTGAAACACACAATTACCGTATTTTAGATAAATCTACTGGTAGGGTAGAACCCTTGAATGTTGGAAATATCGATTTGGAAAAGCAGTCTCCGGAAGCACTAAAAAAATTATTGTCAGGACAACAGACGGAAATAACCAGCAAACCCGGCATTACTCAGATGATGGGATTAAGTAAATCACCAGCCGGTTGGACGCTCCAAGTCGGAAAACAAACATTTAATACAGTAGATTCATCCGTTGAATTCTAAAAATTAAGAATCTCTCTTTCAAACTTAAAAATAATATGTACCTTTAACTTTTAAAAGACAACTCAATGGACTTCAACGATTATAGAGCAAAAATAACTATAGCGGAAATGGCTGAATATCTTGGTTACACCAAAATATCTGGTCCAAATGCAAAATATCTTGAATATACCTTAGGGTCAAGACAGATGCCTGAAGATAAAATCATTATATACCCAAACGGAAAAGCCTACTTTTCCTGTAAAGGAGATATAAAAGACAAAGGTGATCTTACTAAATTCGTTTTATACAGATTGGATAAATTTACTAATTGCACTCAAACAGGCTATAAAGGAGTAAATGAAGTATTAAGTAAATATTTAGGAAGTGACCTAAAAGTTGCTACACCAACAAAAAACAATATTACACAATCTAAAAATACCGTCTTTGACATTAACAAATATTCTCCCCGTCCATTAACAGAAACAACAGCCACTTATTTAAATAAAAAGCGCTATTTATCCAGAAAAACAATAGAAGATTTCAGCAGTAGGCTACTTATTTATTCTGTGGGTAGTAAAGACAATGCCGGTTTCCCATTCCGTAAACCAGGACAAATGGAAATTACAAATTTTGAAATGCGTAATTATGATCCTGCCCAAAATATTAATTTCAAAGGATTTTGCATTGGCGGCGATAAATCAAACAGTTGTTGGATCGCAAACTTTGTACCATTTGATAAAGTAACGGAAATATATCTATTTGAATCCGCTATCGATGCTATGAGCTTCTATGAAATCAATCATTTCAATAAGAATACAACTTGTGCATTTATCAGTATTGGCGGTAACGTTACTCAAAGTCAAATTATGAGCATTAAATCTCTTTTCCCTAATGTGAAATGGAATTGCTGTTTTGACAATGATGGTGCTGGTAACGGTTTTGATATTGCTACTGCATATTATCTGAAAGGAGATGACTGTAAAGCATTTTCAAGGACTGTTCCTGGAGATAACTTTAAAACTATTTTTATTAGCTTTCCAAATGGGCAAACACAGTCTTGGAAAGAAGAGGAGTTTTCTTCTAGTCATTATCTCAGTTCCATGAAAATGGAAAATACCATTAATATAATAAAGACTCCAAAGTGTAAGGATTGGAATGACCTGTTACGTTATTACAAGCATTTTGACCTTAATTTAGGTCCGGGGATGAAATTCATTCCAGCAATAGAAGATACAGTGTCACAACTTAATCTAAGAGGTTATCATCTTCTTGCAGATATGTTTCAAATAAACGGAAAAGAACTCATCCAAAGCCTAATTCAACGTTCTACATATTGCCTATCAGCTCCACTTGCAGAAACCAATGCTTACAAACTTATCGTCGATTGTAACGTATTCATGGGTATTGATACAATGGTTCCTATCCCCAATAATCTTCATATATTTGACAAAACAACACAAAAAACAGTGTCTGCATCTGCAATCAATGAATATCTTAAGAAAGAATGTATCAATATCTTCAGAGATTTAAATGCCAATGATTTTAAAAATTTATTAGAGAAACAAGTACTTACCTATACTAAAGGAAATATAGAAAGAAGCTTTGAACGCATTCTTTCCCCAACAGGTTGGGGATTAAAAGAATATACCCCACTAAAAAAAAAGGATATTAATTTAGGAGTAGAAATATGATTAGAAAGGAATGTAACAAACTCTTGAATATGTGTGACTATACGTCACACTGGTATAAACTCTTGGCATGGGCCTCGCTGTTCTTTGGAGCGACAGCATGTACCAAAGAGCCCATAATTCCTGAGCCTGAACTCTCAGGATTTACCATACACATGGACAAAGAAAACATCGTAGAATACCAAGAGGACGAACAAGGCATTTATCCCCACCTATACACGGCTTACCTCGTCATGGAGAACCTGCCCCCAAGCGAAAATACTATACATGGGCGGATGTTACTCAAGCTCAAATGGAAACACGAAACTTGATCTCAGCAATTACACGTTTATTTGTAAACATCCGATAATGAAAGCATGAAACCGGATACGATTCATTATCACAGAAATCCTTTATTGTTAGTCCACTGGACTGTTGGCGCTTATATAGCGCTAAAAAGGGACATTCATTAAATATAACAAAATTAGCCAACTAATTCATACACAAATTATTGCGAATTAGTTGGCTTTTTTGTATCTTTAGGTAGGGATATTCAGTAAATGTCCCTAAAAAACTCTTCTTTACTCATTGTTCGTTTCATAACTACTTTTTGCCTGCAAAGTAATAGAAGAATTTTCAGTACTACAATATGTACTTTATCGGATGCTTACAGAACTTCAGTTCCAAAAAATTCTGCTATTTGAGCCTGAACCAGCCAGACCCTTTCATCTTACATCCTTACTTCCAGCTTGACGGCTTCATCCGGCTGATATAATATGATTTCTCATTGTTCCATTTATTCTTATTTTATATTATCAAGTATTTCATTTATATTAAGTAATTTCCGCCGAATATCATAATTCCACTTTTTTTCTTGATTTTCTTCTTTTAACCATTTAGCTGCTTTTACCAGATAACTTATTGTCTTCTCTGAATTTACTTTATTAAAATATCTTATAGCTTGCTCTGCAAACGTTATTGCATGAAAAGTTTTTCGTTGGTCATTTTCATAACATTTATGTAAAATATTCATACTATCATCTAACATCCTCTCTGTTTCATTGGAAAATGGAACATCAATATTGGCTTCAAAAAGAATTATTGCATGAGAATTCCTAATAGAAAAGTATTTATTATTGGTCATCATCTTTGCTCGGTCAATCCAATCAAAAGCTTTCTGATACTGTTTTTTTGCGGCCAAATACAGTGCCCCTTGTTGTAATACATAAGGGTTTTTATAATCATATAAAAAAGCTTTCTCATAAAAAGAGACCCCATCTTTCCATCTTGGAAAAGCTTGTAATACAAGTTCTTTATCAAATGCGAATTTTTTAAATTTATTGTAACTACATATTTGAATTTGAGGAACATTCTCTACTACTCCATGCATTACCTCTGCAAGTAATTCTGTTTTTGAGTATCGCAAAATAATATCTGCAATATAGAATGAACGTGGATAATAATAATCAATATTAAATTCCGCTTCTTCCTCTTCAAATTCATTTAATAAATCACTTAATTTCTCTTTTATTTCATATACATACTTATAATCATATGTATTACTAAAAAAACTATAAGCTACTTCCATTGACAATGGAACCCTACAGTAATGCATATAAGCGCACAAAATTAAGAAAACAGCCAAATCCCTGTCATCTTCCTCCATTTGTGCTAAAATACTTTTATATCGTTCCTTAATATTCTCTCCTTTGATGTTACGAATTACAAATTCGAAAATCGAGTCTCTTTGATATTTATCGCTTTTTCCCTTTTGTAATGAATCACGCTTTACTTCAATAGGTAACATGTTATAAACCTCTTGAACATCATTATCAGATAATTCTGTAACATTTATTATCTGATAATGATCTTCTGAAAAATAATTACTAACAGTTTCAAAACTATGACTTCTATCTATTCCAACCAAATTTATATTAGCAGCCTTAGATAGAGCAATAAATGCATCAACTTCATCTGTAAAATTTTCTATAAATATTAAAGCTTTTTGTTCTCCTAATATTTTCAATATATACTCAGATTTAGTCTTTGTTAAATCATTAAATATAAGTTTTGTATCATATCCTGATATTTGATAAGCTACTTGCATTATCAATGTTGTTTTACCACTTACTGGCGCACCAATAACTAAAGTATGTTTATGTGGATTATATATAGCATCTTGGATTATTTTAAAATAAGATGTTTTAAAGATATTATTGCTCATTATATCTCCCCAAATTGGTGGCATACCTTTAAAAAACTCAACAATAGGTCTTACCATTTGTTTTTTATGACTTGTTGGAACAAGATTAGCTTTAAATAACTCTCTTAAGGTATTCTGAGCAGAATTTTCTACATTTTCTATTGAAGTACATAGGTGAGGTAAATATTCTAAAAATTCTTTTATATCCGCAATTATAACATTAAAATTCATTGTCTCAAAATATTCAATCTCGTCATCTGTTGGATTATGTAGTATTATCCATTTTTCTTTTTGCACATCTTCAAAAGTATTTCGAGAAGTAAGAGCTTGAAGAGTAGAAGAATCATTCAAACTATATCCTATAAACAACGTTGGATACTTTTCAACAGAATGTGATACATAATTCCATATTCTAGGAACATTACTATATATATTAGCTAATGACGCCGTATCAAAAATATATGTATCCGAAACACTATCAACATTTCCATGTAAAGGCAAATAATTTATAGCATTTACATCAGGACTTTCTCCATTATCTCTTTGATCATTTATGAAATAAAGGGAATTCTTTGCTATAATTTGAGGTATCAAATTATCAATATTAGTTGTATATATAGATTTTATTTTAACTAAATTGAGATTCTCATATATACTTGGAACATAAGTAACTGTAAAGCGTTCTGTTAAATATGCTCTAAATTTAAGTTGTTCTTTTTTTTCAAGTATAGTGCATAATCTAGGCAAATCACACATATTTTTACCGAACTCATTATTAAGTTCTGCCAACAAATTAGATGCTAAAGGTAAAGTTCTGTCCTGTTTATCTTTGGCCAAAATAGAGAAGCCTGCACCAGCAAATATATTAATCCCTGTCTTCAAAGCCATAGATAAAGAATTTTCATTCGCTATTTTCATAAACAAACATTTTAGAATAATTTTATTATATCATTTTTTTACAAAATACAAATATAAAAATATTAGACTTAAAATCGAACTATTGATGAACACTTAATTCATTAATTCTGTTAATAATAAATTCGCTATAATTCCCAATATTATTAACATATTGTTGCTTTTTCTATAAAGTACGATGTACAAATATTGTGAAAGCAGATAATGCTCTATATCATTCACCAATTTGGAAATAACAACGAGTAGACTTTTTATAATTTTATGTTTTGCAAAAAAACAAAGATTATAGTATTAAAGGCCAAACTCTTTCTTTATTATTTGGATGGTAGAAACGGCTCTGCCTGTCAGCTTAGCCACGTTACGAATAGAATAGCCTTTCTTCAACAAGGCAATAGCTTCCTTGTATTCTTCTCTTTTCCGTTCAAGGCTTTTCTTGCTTCCTATATTTCTACCCAAACGCCCACCTTTTTCGATGTAAAGGGCACGTCCACTGTTTAAGCGATCAAGTATGCCCTGACGCTCCATTGCTGCCAGTTCGCCAAGCAGCGTGGTAATGAGTGAGGACAAAGGATTTACCGTCTTGTCCGGCAAAAGCGTTTCAATGTTCAGGTTTTGTATATACACACTGACCTTATGGCAGTGCAATGTATCAAGAGCCTTCAGCAGTTCCAGCGTAGAACGGCCAAGACGTGAGATTTCGGTAACGAGCAACATATCCACCTTGTTTTGCGGATTGGTACAATACTCCAGACAATTGAGCAATACTGGACGGTCAAGGTTCGCCTTACGTCCGCTTATCTTCTCCTCAAAAACCGTACACACCGTATAACCCCTATCGATTGCGAACTTGCGAAGCTCTGTAACCTGCCTCTCGGTAGACTGTCTGGCAGTCTGAGAACTGACACGTGAATAGATAACCACATTCATTGCTTTTGTTTATTTTCTTCTTTTGCTATCACTTTGCATACCTTATCCACCTCTTTTAATGAAGGCATAATTGCCGGGTCTATCCATGTAAGAAAATCACTAATCATCCTATACATATCCCTCACATAGGAGAAATCGCATTTCCTATTTACGAAACATATCGGCTCGTTATGGTTGATGCGGTTGCGCAGTTCGCGAACCTGCACTATTATATCGTTAATTTCCTTGCGTCCATACCCGTAAGGTAGCTTCTTGAAAATCTGACAAGGGACACCAGCCAAAAGCGCATAGTGGTGCGTTTCGTAAAAGCTGTTCCAAAACCCCAAGGTCTGTTCGGCTATTACCCTACCAGTCGTAACCTTAACACCCCTATCGGCAATTTTCTTTTCTGCTTTCAGAATTTCCTTCAGTATATAGTCATTGATCATTTTTTTCTTTGTCCGCTTGTTCGTATATGTCAGGGAAGGAGCAACCATGAATCCGGTCTTCTGATTGATAATCCAATTTCCATCGGAGAAATGGTGTGCCAACGCATAATGCAACTGGTTGCGCAATATGACCTCAAAGGAAGACAGCAATGGATGAAATGCCTGTGCAATCTTCATATTGGCAAAATAGAGCATGACTGCCTTGTTCTTATTGCGGTTGGTCGCCCTATAATATTTAGCGACCCTCGAATTGGAATATAATCTGACTACTTTTTTATATTTCATTTTGCATATTCAAGTAAAAAACATACCTTTGTATCGTAATGCTTGGTAAAGCCTCTGTTATCAAAACACGTAACCAAGTCAAAGATATACCCGTTCATCAAGAACGGGTTTTTTCGTTTATGACCGTCCCATTCGGTTTACCCCACAAATATACTGAAAAAAATCAAAGAATTTATTTGATATACAAAAAAGTGTACTAAATATATGCTTGTAGATTTATTTCAGTACATTTCAGAAATCAGTACAGAATCAACAAGAGACATTGATTCATTCAGCATACTTTCTTTTTAAAAACAACTCCTATACACCTCTACCACATAAATCATGCAACAGCTTTAAACAATCTAACTGTATATTCTGATAATTATTATCAATCTCCCTATTAGTAGTAAGCTTTACAATCGGAAGCGGTTTTTCATCTAAAATAAATCGTTTAAACCGGGTCTTTATTCTCTTTACATTAGAATCTCCAGCCGATAAAATAAATTCCCCTGTTTCCAATTCTACAAAAGTCTTACTATCGTAAACTTCCTCTTTCTGCTTACTGGTAGTAACACTGCTATTACTTCGGCCAGAACTAGATCCTGCAGACATACTTTTTTTCACTTTCTCTTCTTTGCCAAACATCAAAGGATATGTTTTCAACGCTTCAGGGTCTTTTGTTCGGCCAATAAACAAATTAGCACAATTGGCAAGAATCGATGATCTGTCTTCCTTTCCGTACAATTTATCAAACTTAGTAATAGATTGAGTCAATATAAGAAAACAAGCACCAAACTCACGCAAAACACTTGGCATACCCTCAAAATCATTTACTTTGAATGTTGTCATTTCATCTAGTACAAAAGCAAACCTTACCCTGTTGCCGAACTTAATACGACGCGAAGCAATAGGAACCAACATCGCAACTATTGGAGAAATGATACCTTGCAAAGCGTAGTCATTACTGACTGCAAACATCTTAGGCGCTTCCGGGTCAACCAGGTCAAAAACAAAGTCATCACCCGTTAAGACATAACAGATGTTCTTGTTGGTAGCGATGCCAGCCAACATATTATTCAATGTAAAGATGATAGAACTCTGTGTTTTGTCGCTGCCAGCAGAACCCAGAAAGCCGGAAGCCATCATAGAAGCACTCGTATCATTACGCAGAAAAGTAGTAAGTTCTTTAGGAGAAGCCATCAGAGTAAACGCAAGCATATGCGGTAAGGTGCAGTATTTTTTATAATCACCCTCAAAATGATAGAACACGATGGCGATACCACGAAGCAAACCCAATGCGGCCTGAAACCATTCATTCTCCTCAGCTTTCTTTGACTTCATCGCCTGAAGAAAGTCATCCATTGCCTGAAGAAGCGCTGCCTCCGTAGTGATCACACGCTTATCCAAAATATTGAACCGGTAGGTACGGTTCATATCCGTAAAATTAACATAGTAAAATTTATAAGGATAGCCGTATTTCTGCATCAGATTCCAAGCTGTCTGAGTATAGTCGTAATTTTTAAAATCATAGATAAATCCCGCCCAGCCAAACTTAATAAATTGCTCTATGATCGGCTTGCCGATGGAAGCAGTCTTACCACTACCAGCACCGCCCAATACCAAAAAATTATCTCGTGGATAATAAAATTCTAAAGTACCTGACTCACTTTCCAGTTTAAAAATGTCTTCTCCCTCTCGAGGGTTAGATTTCGGTTTAATAAGTCCATAGACAAAATAACTACTAATAATAAATATTGAATATGGTACTAAAAGATATAAGGTCTTAGCGACACCCATAACTGATTCAAAGAACCATGAAACAGACAATAAAGCAACAGAACTTAGTAGTATATAAAAAAATATATTTTTCCATCTTTTAGTAAACAGCCTGATGCACCATAGAGCGATCAAAACTGCTGAAATAAATAAACATTCAACAAAAATATAATTCATATTACAGACTCATTTTCTGATAAAATATTTTTAATTTTTCTCATTAAATATAAGCTAAGAGCTTTTTTTGAAGGATGAATGATCATGTTTATTTTTTTCACTCCTGACAATAACTTGCGTTCTTCATACATATCTTCCATAACTTCATGCAGTATTTTATTTTTTATCTGAGATTTATATTTTCCATGTACTGAATGTTCATAAAAACGTTCATCAGCAGTATAAGCATATCTAAATTTATTACTAAAATGTTCAAAACATTCGACTTGCCATTTCCTCATATTAAAACCATTCTTTACCTCTTTCCCATTAAGTAAATTTGTATTTCCTGTACTTTTCGCTCTTGGAGATAATGCAATGGTTTGAGTTGCATCCATACGAGAAACAACGACATGTGCATGCAAGTTGAGACCTTCTTTCAGCTGGCCTTTTTCTTTCAATCCAAGACGTACTTCTTCATCCTTATAAGAATAATGCCGAAATTCCTCAATCCTTCCAAAATAAATAAGATCTTCAACGTTCAAAGTCCGTTCTCTATTAAAATTCCTGGCGTATATATCCATGCAATCCCGAACATAATTTCTAAACTCAGCAAAGACTTTTGTCTTTTCTTCATTTGTTAACTCGGCCAGATCCGTTACTTTTTTCCCGGTAGTCAGATACACCAAATGAGCAATTTCTTTTTGCGAAGGATTGTATGATAATGAGTAAAATTTCTCCTGATTCTTTTTTAATGTCTTTTTATTATTATCTATTTTTTCAATTACCTTACTCAAACTTACATGATCCTCATGTTGTGAAAAGTATTGCTTATTATCGTCTGATTCTTTATTCAGATAGTTTGCCAATTTAACACAACTGCCAGCATTAACAGGCAACTTTAGCTCATTTTTTTCTAACCTATCTAATTTGCTATACATTAGAAATTGTCTTAATTTTTTCAATAAGTAGGTTTCTATACTCACGTGGAAGAATAAGATTCCCTTTTGCGTCCTGACTCAAATTATTTTCAGATAATAATTCGGCAACAGCTTCTATAACATCTTGTATTTTAGTGCTATTCTTCAAAGAAATAATATCACTCTGCAATTTTTGTATAATATTTTCTTTCTCTTTTAGTTCTTTTGCTAATGTCTCATTCAACTGAATAAAACGGTATATCTCATCTTGGTCAAAGGCTTCTACGACTTCAGGATTATTAGTTAAATTACCCGATTTTAAGCCTTCCAGAGCATGTACCATTACATCAATCTTGTTCGTTTCTATATTTCGCAATATTTTAATTACATCATCCATTCTCTTATATAGAGCAGCGGACGTTTCACCAATTGCCTTATTAATGGTTGCTACTGGTGGAACCTGCCCAAGCTTTGGTTCAACTCCTGTCATTTCAAAATAGGCAATCATCTGTTCTATATAAGAAGAATAAGTAGATCTTTTCTTTTGAAAGTCTAATCTTTTTTTTACTTCACTATTTATTTTAATAGATTTCAATTCACCTGTCATTTTCTACTTCTATTTATTTGCAACAAAGGTAGTTATTATTCTATACTCTACCTATTTTCTACCTATTTTTAATATAATAATTTATAAACTATTGAATTATAGATATTTATAGAAATCAATGAAAAACATATTACTACTATTTAAATATTTGATTTTTAAGTATTTAATATAAATTATTCTACCTATTTTCTACTTATAAAAAATATATATACTTATATCTATTTGATTATTAACGCTTTGCGTTAAATGTTCACAACTATGCGTGAACTCTTCTTGCTAATCACATTACACTCCGTTCCATTTCCCTTACTGGGAAAGCTACCATTAGGGAAGAATGATTAAAAAATATTTACATAAAAACACGAAAATCTGTATGCACACGCACGCAAAAGAAAGGCTCCTAAAAGAAGAGCATCAGAATACTCGAAAAACAACAAATGACTACAGCTTTCAAAAGACGCTATATAGGCTTGCTTTCGCTCTGATTGAATTTTCTCCGATCATTCGAGGTATTTCTCACCAAAAACAAAAAAGTTCCTAAAACGGCTTGAAAATGCCTTATCTGAATTTCTCATTTATTTTTCCCTATTTGTGTTTTTTGTTGAGAAATCATTTTTTGCAAGGTTTTTTGATTTTTGGAGTATTTTTTTTGTTGATTTTGCTATATCTTTAGCAGCAATGAGTTTAGAATATTCTTTAGCTAAAGCTAGGGGAAATTATTCATTACAAATATGTCTTGATTTTCAGATAATTACAATTTTACGCTCACGTTTTTGGGGAACGCTCACGCTTTTAGGGAAGTTACGCTCACGTTTTTGGGGAACGCTCACGCTTTTGGGGAAGTTACGCTCACGCTTTTAGGGAAGTACGCTCACGCTTTTGGGGAAGTACGCTCACGCTTTTGGGGAAGTACGCTCACGCTTTTGGGGAAGTACGCTCACGCTTTTGGGGAAGTTATTTTTATAGATGTTCATATATTTTTTTAGCTTCCTTTATTTTCAGAACGTTAACATACCTAAATCGTATTTCGATATTTTAAAACCACATTTAACAAATTGATAAATACTGCAATAATAGCTGGAATACACGCTCACGCCATTTTTTATTTTTCATGCACATTTATTTGCACGAAAAAAAATAAAGCCTTATATTTGTCTCAAAATAAATAATATGAATACTTCTAAAACTGGGAAAAAAGAAAAAGAAGCTTTGATCAAAAGGAATAATTCTGCTCCAGATTTTCCTTCAACTCTAATTTTAAGTAGAAGCCAAATGATTGTCGAAAGATATATCCAAGAGTATTCATATAATTTAGAAGACTATATTCAGAATCGCAGAATACTGACTGTCAATATTGACATCCAAACTTTAAGAAATTGGTATCCTACCAAACATTGGAAAAAAGATCTTGAGAACACATGCCTTTATATGATGAACGCACGAAAAGGCATTTCAGCAAAAGGTGGATTCGAATTATATAGTTTACTAACATTTGCAGAATTAGATGATACAGGATTACATGTAAATGTTGACCCAATGGTATTGCAAAAATATATAATAGCATCTAATACACCAAATACATTGATAGATTTTGGATTGTCAAATAAATTCAAAGGAGCATATACCCACGAATTTTATTGGTTAACTTGCCTACATGATCAACCAAGTTCTGGATATAAATTTGACCTTACACCTGAATGGATTAAAGATAAATTCGGAGTTAAGTATCAAAACAGTAATATTAAATTACAAATAATCATACCTGCACAAAAAGAAATAAAAGAACTTTACGACAATAGATTATGTCCCCGCTACTTTACGTTTGAAGAAGTAAGACAAGTTGTAGGAAAGTGTACTAAGATTGTTAAATGGGAATGTACCATTCATAATGAGAATAGAGAGGATAAACGTAAAATAGAAGCAAACAAAGCATATAGGGATATAGACCTATTTCTCACAAATAATCTGCCTAAGTACCGAATAAATATATTGGAACAAATAAGGCAGTTTGATACAGAACAAATTATTAGAATTTGGATGAGATTAAATAAATTTGAAAATTCGGATAAGGAAAAGATTCGCAATAAAACGGCCTATTTAATTTTTATTCTTGACAAGTATGGAGTTTCGGCCAAACAGAAAAAGAAAATTGCATCGTCTATAAGCTCCGCACCTCTGTTTGAAAAAGAAGAAAAGGATACAGTAGCTGGTATTAGCTATTGGAATGAATGTTTAAAGCATATAGACGAGAGTCCGAATACAAGCAAGGAAGTTAAAGATCTCTTTAAACAACTATATTTTTATTCATATACTGAAGAAGAAGAGAATTTTATTACATTTCAAACTTCCAAAGAATGTTATACGGCCATAGAAACCTATTTTACAGAGGTCTTTGCCGCTGTTCTCCAAAGATATTTCCCATCTCCTATAAAAGTGTTTTATAAAGTTCGCTAATGTTTTTATGTATGGAATTTGAAAATTACGATATTATCCAACTACACCACTTACTAGACAAATATGTTTACTCCCAGGTTAACTATGAAAATGAGTTGAACCGCAAAACCATAAAAACCAATATAAGTTGGAAAGAAATTCTTCCATTTCTCCATTGTCCCTCTTTAATCGAAGCAAAAAAACAAATGAGAGAGGCTTTCTATTGTTATGCGCAGACCTTTGTTACTATTTATACAGAAAATGATTTTTTTTCTTCATATCCTTTAGTCGTAGATGTAGATGCGACTGATTTTGGAATCATGATAGAGCATAATACAATAGCACTTAAACATTATCTTAAGCACTTTGATAAAAAGGTCGAAATTTGGAATCGGTTTATAGAAAACCTTTTAACCCTACATTTAAAATCACCTGGAAGAGTCATATACTCGTACTTGTGTCGTGGATATGAGAATACTATATCGATGGAGATATTAAAAAAGGATTTAGGTTCCACTTTGTCTAATCCACAGTTCCTATATCGAATTATCAGACCTATTGAAGCTGAAATTTTATCTCTTTATAATAAAAGATTAATACCTTTTTATGTGAAAGTAGAAACCCAAAAATCAGCATCAGGATCTGGTGGCCGTCTGCTTGGAGTTACTTTCAACTTTATTGATGAGGTATCCTTAATAAGACAAACAAAATTGTTACCTGAGTATTTAGAGTATCTAGAGGAACAATTACTTTGCATATATCCAATGGAATACCCTTTCCTTATGGAACAAATAAAAGAAATGCCCACTGCCGTTATTGAAAAACTCCATAACACTATCAAATACATAGGTGCAGATCCTGTAGCGTATGAATTGCCCATTGCCAGAGTTGTTAAAACAAAACTTGAAGAAGATTTTAACATCAAATTCTCTTAGTGCAATCTACCTATTCTTAGGTATATCTAAGAAGTCTAAATTGCATAGAAGTACCGCCATTTTCAAAGTTCAAGGCAACAAATAGGGAAATAAAGACATCAAATTATTATATATCAGTTTTACATATATGGAAATTTGATGTCTTATTACATCATTAATTTTCACAGATAAAAAAAGAAATGATTGGATTCTGAAGCCCTCTATATGTGTCTATAGAGTTATTTTCTAAAGCCTGTTTCACCATGTAAATAAGCCGTTCATCATCAGGTCTGCACATGGCTTCGTCAAACTCAACTATCACATGAAATTTCAGTTCTATAGGTTCCGGAACTTGTTCCAATTCACTGGCAAAACATTCAAATAACCGGTGATACTCTGCCCATTGAGAAGTTCCAAAAATATACTGGCCAATATAAGCATTAATTTCACTTGTCGATAAATGAGCATCTAATACATTGCCGGTTAGCTGTTCTATAGCCTTAATTTTGGCTTTCTTGCCGGCATATTTTCGTCTCGTCCTCATAGGTACGTGCGGTTCTCCATAAGCTATAATCAGCTCAGATTTTGAGCCGGCAACTTTATAAACTCCATACTTTACTTCCATATTACTTTCCCTATCTATGTAATTAACTAAGTAGCACCACAGTTTTCTCCGAATGCTCCAGATGGCAATGTCCATTCTTCAGCAACCGGTAAAATAATTGCTTGGTTATAATTGTAAGATGTTGCGAGACGTTGTAACTCCGGAGTGATATTCTTATACACACATCCCATTGCTATTAATTCCGGTAAGCTTAGTTCTCTTTTTAAAGTATATCCAAAATCCCGCTCCAACTTTATTATTCTACTTATCTGTTCCAGACTGATACTTGCAGCACTGGCAAACTGATTTTTGTTGCCAAAGATACTAAATTTGCAGGAACATCTCCTCCATCCCATGTAATAACATGGATGTACTCTTATCCGGTATCGCTTTATAATGTCCCACACTTGTTGTTCTTTCCAGTCCCGAATAGGACGAAACCTATCAACGTGCCTAATAAAGCACTTCGCATTTCGAAGGTCTGCGCGATCCGGCTCAAATATATTATATTTAGCCCTCGCCGCCGACTCCTCTCCTCTTTCACCGGATAATACTAATGTGCGGATGCCCCGAAAGCGTTACTGATTGATGATGGCCGATGAACAAACATCGATCTTCAGATAACTGGAGCACCACCTTACTTTTAAATCTGGAGAACATTGTGGAAATTTACACCTGATAGACAACTTTCCACGTTGACCACCTGTTCTATCTATTCCACCATATGGCAGCTCAAAGCAATTAGGAGCTGTGAGACTATTCTTCCTCACCAGTTCCCGGTAAAATCCTCCTTCTTTCCACTGGAAATAAATAGCTACGCCAAAAGCTTCAGCAAAACGCCGGCAATAATCAGGAGTTATTTCCCAATCAAAAAAAGTCTTTTCCCGGCCGTCTATTTCCTGATGCCATAGCTCTATTCGCTCAACAGGAACTCCATGTTCAAGGAGATACAAGAAAGTAGCTGTACTATCCTTTCCGCCAGAAAAGCTAACAATATATTTATCGTAAGACACAAATCTATATAATATGATTCACCATATTCATTTTTTCACATGCTCTTTTTCTGGTAATATAACCTCAAGGCATTTAAGCTCTTTCAAAGCCCCGAACGCTTTTAATAGATTTTCAACACAACGGTCTTGTTTCCTGTACTTCTCCTTTAATGCAGCGTTTTTATTAATCTCTTCGATATAACGATTATTTAATTCCACAAAATGAGAAATTAAATATTGAATTGCCTTAGTGTTGGTCTTTGCGCCGATTAGCCCCTTTATCCTGAATAATTCCTTATATTCTTCTTCATCCAATCTTAATGTAAACCTTTTCTTATCATTCATATCCGCATTATCTTAACTTAAAATCACTTTCGTTCATTCATATTAAACTGTACAGAATGTGGGGATATAAAACTATCATGCCACTTTTAGAAGAAAGGACTTTCTTTATCATCACCTTCGGAAAAAGCAGCAACAATACGCTGTTGCTCTTTTCGAAGTTCTTCTTTTGATATGCAATCAAAAGTAATAGGCCTTATATCAAGAGTTGTGTTTTTACCCCATTTAATAGTGTATGTTCCTTCAAATGTTTTCATAAATATCCTTTTCTTATTACTATTTTTTTCTTTTCGGTTGCTCGGAAGCTAATAGAACTGTAGAATATTGTGGTAGCCCGAAGGCTACCAGGTTATCTATTTTTTATTAACAGAAGTATGAAGTGAATTATATATTTGGGCAAACTTTTTTCTCTGCTCTTTATCAGTGATGGAACTCACAAACTTGTGCATAACAAGTTTTTTCCTATCATCCCATATAATACGAGCTTTATCTACACCTTCTACAAACATGATATGAGGGTATTTACCCCATTGCCTTAAAGTACCGTTGTCTATCAATACTTGAATTTCTTCTGGCATTATATCCTTGTTGCAGTCAATGCGTCTTATTTTGCTTTCTTCACGTTCAATTGCCATTTTTGTTTTTTCAATTTCTTTTTCCATATTAAAAAGAACATTATTCTGCTTATCCCAACGTTTCATAGTTGAAGCGCCGTTTTTCTTATCATTAAGGGGTTGCCCGTTAGCACTTCTTACATCTGCAAAATGCTCATTCAATTTCTCATAAAACTTTGCTTGTTTTTTCTCTAAAGATGCTTTCAAAATATCTAATCTACTCATAATTGGTTTGCTGTTCTTTATCCTGCCAGCTAAAGCAGTTTTAGGTTTGTTAAATGTTTGTAATCCCTTATTGATTACACTACAAATATAGTGATTTTCAATGAGATAGCCAAATTTTTAGCACAATATTTTTAAACTATTTTTCTGATTATCAATATATTATTCATTTCCCTATTTGTTAAAACATAGGAGGGAATAAGTCTTGATAGGAACTGTTTGGTATAAAAAGTCATACAGAGCATGGGCGTACATGAAATAGTTCCTTTCAAGAAACAGACCTTAACAGGGGGGAGATTGAACCAGTGGGAAGGTCGGCTTTTGCCGAGCAAAATTTTAAAGGAACAGCCCCATTTATAGGAGCTGCTCTAATTGCATCAATCAAACAAATTTAACTGCAATCTTTTAGCTTCTTCCCGTTTTTCTCGAATATTATTCTTTTTTACAGGATTGATTACTCGTACATTATTTTTTTGATTTTGCCAATTTTGCCAAACAATAGACTCTTCTTTTGCAATTCGACGAATTGTCGGCAACCCTGTAACAGCCAATACCTCATTTACTTTCCAACCATCATAAAAGGTATCCGGGCAAAGTGAATCATGCCAAATTACCTCTCCAACACAACCATGTATAAGAAAATTGCAAACAGTCATAAAACAGCAAGTACGGTCCATATCTTCAGCACAAAGATAACTATTTAGATGTTTTGCGTGCCAAGCAAGAAGATTTCTTCCACTTCCACAAGCCGGGTCACTACAAAGTTCTCCAGAATTGTCCTGTGAACCGCAAAGTTCTACCATCAAATCACATATATGTGGCGGAGTAAAAAACTGCCCGTTGCTTCGTTTTCGTGTATTCCCGGCCACACAAGACATATACAACTCCCCCAAAACATCATACCACCCTAAAGCATCGACTTGCACATTCATTATCTGTACCCATTCTGCATACATCTGATAGAACATGACCGTCTCCTCTTTCCCATATTTCCAGTTTTCAAGAGATTTTTCTCCAGGCGAAAATCCATAAATGACGTAAGTCAGAAAATCATCAAAAATAGTGCTTACTTCAGCCTTGCATATAAATGCAAGGCTGGCAATTGAACGTTCAAGACTTCTTATTTCTGTTGGAACACATGTTTTCATATTTCACTCTATTTTAATATGCAGTTTCTCACTGTGACGTCATCAGCAAGATGTAAATCCCTCTCGATACCTAACCCAAACGGGAGTTTGACTTCTTGAAGTTCCGATAAAAGTACATAGCCCCACTCCCATTCGAAAATGTGCATATATCCAAAAAACTTCCAATCCCCATCTAGCAACTGTTCTGCTTCCGTTACAAGCCATGTGCCTGCTCCCATAGGATTAAAATATTTCACAATCACTTTTGCATCCAACATCATACTCTTTTGCGAATAGATAGGATAGTTTGAAAACTTTCTCTCTAGTTCTTTTGTTATCAGTTCCATAATGCAGTTTTTTGTTTTTCCCTATCCGGGTAGTGACTTTTTTTTAAAGTCCTGTTCTAATACGATAATCTGTCTTTTTGTATTGGCTATAAAGCTCCGGAAATAAATAGTGCAAATTTTTTTAAGAAATACTATCCGTTTACGGACTGGAGATTTCTGCAATAAAAATTTCCAATATTTTCAGTTCCGGAAATAGCTTTGCCAATACAAAAAGACAGATTATCGTATTAGAACTACCAATTGCTATATGAGGAACTACCCCAATAGGGTAAAAGATACATCCGCTCTCCCTGGCATATAGCCAGGGGGAAAAAGGGGTAAGCAACAAGGGTATTTGCTGATTATTGAATACTTTACACTTGACAATCAGCAAATGCCCGCCAACCTTAGAGGGTGGGTGGGGAAAAAAAGCGTATGAACAAGAAAACATGTCTTGCAAAACAAGGACAACATTATGAAACAACGGTCGGCTTCGCCGACCACAAATTTTAAAAGGGTGGCGTCTTAGTTCAATCTAATCGCCACCAACAATTATATACGCCTACTGTAGTTTAATAGTCAGTTCAAATTCGGTATTTGTATGATTATCCGCAGTCAGCACCACTTCTTCATCATAATACATTCGTTCTACTGTATTTTTGGCTTCATTATAATCTTCAGCTTCAACCTCAACTTTTTTCTCCAATGTTTCAATTATAGTAAAAGTAAATTTCATATCGTGTCTTTTTATAGCAAGGAGACAAAACTCCCTGCTATATAGTTTATCAATTATATTCAGTCTCTCTCATTCATTGCTTCAATACGTTCTTGCAGTCTGTTATTGCGATTTTTATAAACACTTTTCAATTCAATATCAATATTCGCTACCTCTTCCGCTTCATGCAGATTAAGAAAGGCTCTCAACGGGCTGTTTTCCTGCGCTTTAATTCCACCAATATAAATTTCCTTAAGATGTGAAGCAATGAAGCCTCTCACTATGATGTTCTTTTTTTCTTCTGTCAATTCAAGAAAATCCACATAGTCAGTCCTATATACTTCTTTGCCTAGTTCCAACTTTCCATAAGATTTTACATCCATACTTTTTGCCATAAAAGAATACATCAGGGCAACTTCAACATCCAATATGGTACAACTTGGAATGTCCATTTTTTTAATCAGCTCCTTTTGTCGTTCAACGATTTTTTCACTGCACAGCTCATTATTGCGGGTTATTTTCTTCTGTAGTTTTTCTACTTCGGGATTGTGCTTAATTTCGACACCATCGGAAAAGCCCTCTTCTGTTTCTCCCTGCATATTATCTTCTCCCGTTCCCTCTACAGTTTCGTCAACCTCGGCATAAGCAATTCTTGCACATTTATCCGTAATCTGAATATAGGCTTTTATTTCACCTTTCGATAATCGTTCATCCCTTTCCGACAATTCCGATTGATAATCCGCAAGTTCTTCCTCATACCCACTCTGTGCATCCTCATATTCTTCTTCTGTTTCAAAATCATCCTTATTAGGCATTTCGGGTTCTGCATCAAGATAACTGCTAAGCAAGTTCACTGTTTGAATATCAAAGCCTTTTTCGATTAACTGTTCTATCGCTTCGTGACTAGTTGCCCAAATGCTATCATAACACATCTGCAATTCGGGCTTTTCTTGTTGCAGTTTAATGCTACTTTCTACAATGTAAGCTACCTGCTTTTTTCTCAAACACTCCTTTTTAAGACACTTTCCTGTACAGTCCTCTCCAACAAATAATGAAAATGTTGCAGTATTAAACTGACAACTTTCACATTCCGTTTTATCAAAAGAACAATTCTCCAACCTGGTCGAATACAAATCATTAATACTTTTTTGCAATTTTGATGCACGATAATCGCTCCATAAAGCATACGGTGCACAATTTCGCCCAAAGTGGTTATCAAAAATATCTTGTTGCAGTTCTTTTTCATAATTTGCCAAGACACCTGCCACTCCTAAATTAATATCCTCTGTATCTAACAAATCACGAAAATCAGAAATGAGGTTTAGCAATTGTAACCGTCCCTTAATATATACTTTATTCTTCCCAAATTTAACAGCCAATGAATTAATATCATCTTTTCCTTTTTCAATCAATCTGGCATAAGCCTCTGCTTCTTCTAAGGGGGCAACATCTTTCCTATGTAAATTCTCAACGATAGCAGCATCTTCCGCTTCATCATCTGACATAACTGAAATCATTGCAGGAATTTTTTTCAATCCAGCAATAAGTGCAGCACGATATCTGCGCTCACCAAAAACAATCTCATAACGATTTGTTCCCGTAATAGGGCGAATTTTGATAGGTTGTAAAAGTCCTTGTTGCTTGATACTTTCAGACAATTCATCAAGAGCCGTTTCATCAAACTTTTTACGAGGATTAAAAGTACTCTTGTCAATTAAAGACAAATCTACTAAAGAAACTTCATTAACGGCTTTCTTTGCTTTTTTGGAATTTTTCATAAATAGGTTTGCTGTTCTTTATCCTGCCAGCTAAAGCAGTTTTTAAGTTTATTAAATGCTTGTAATCTCTCATTGATTACATTACAAAGATAATGATTTTCAATGAGATTGCCAAATTTTTAGCACAATATTTTCAATATATTTTCCTGATTATCAACATATTATATTATTATCCCTATGCGTGCCTTTATATCAAAGAGCATTCTTGAATCACATTGCGTTAGGGATAGCAGACGAGTATGAGTGTAAGGAATATGTCTGAGGCGGAAAGCCCGACCGGAACGGGAACGCCCCAATAATAAACAGATATAAGAATCAACAAATATCACTCCTCTAAGAGTTAATATATTGTAATATCCTAAAGGATTTTTTAGAAAATAGAAAAATGTATGTAGATTTGCATCATTAAGAAAATTAACAAGATTTTATTGTTGTTTTTAGAAACAAAACCTATTGATATGAAAAGTAATTTATCACGTCAAATAAAAGCAGAAAGTTCTGTTAGAACTAACCGCAAAAGTATAGCTGGCTGAAGAACTTACTTTCGTATTTCCCTCATACCATCCTTCAAAAGAATATCCGGAGTTTGCTGAAGCATTTACAGTACAATTTTCTCCTTCAAGAACTGTGCCGCCACCTGACACAGAGCCACCTGTATCGGCACTGACTGCAATTGTGTACTCTTTCTTAAAAGACACACTAAATCGCCAATCTTGATTATTTACATTAAAACCATATTGGCTAGCACCACTGAATTGGCTAGAGTTTCCACCAATAGGCCCACCAGTAAAACTTACAAGTTGATAACCTGAATAAGGTACAGCTTCTACCACAGCATCCGCTTTTCCGTCATACAACCCCGCACCGGTAGCGTAACCGCCAGAGAACTCTACACGCCCATTGGTACTGCGCGTTGTTATCATACTATCACCCATAATGGTAATACTCGCCTGACCATCTTTAAATACGGGTTTCTTAATCTCCTGATCGAGCATTTCACTCTCACAGCCCACGGCCAGTAACATGCTAGCCAATAGAGTAAATAAACTAAACTTTCTCATAACTAATTTAAATTTAAATTATTAAACAAATATAGCAAATACAAGATGCAATCACATTGCATTTTAACAGAAAAATCACATTATCTAACTAGCCATCAGAAATGCGAGTAGGCTCCTCTCGTAACATATTATCTTCTGTAGAGGAGACTTTGATTTCAAAACGATAAACCATATCAAAACCGTTTTTATAGTAATAAGTGGTATGTAACTCATCAAAACCTATCTTAGCACCCATTTCACGGAGTTCATCAAAATAATTACTTATAGTACGGACAGAGACGTGAAGCTTCGCAGCCAAGTCAGTATAATGACCGGTGCGTTCCGAACGGATTAATTTGTGAAGCTCCAATATTCTATGCAATTGAACAAGTGTATTCATGGCATTTTCTTTTTAAGTTCACTAAGGAATGTTCTCCAATAAAAATTGTTATCGTCAAGGAACAATTTGGCTTGCTTGTTTCCAGCTGACAGTTTATACTCTTTCAGGCAAGCAAAGTCACTCTGGATAGATGCTGCATGCAACGAAGCATCACTCTTTACCGACTTCTCCAACAGGCGTATGTCACCACCTTTTATTGACCGGTCTACAATCTCAAGATATATATTCAGTAATGAATGGCGTCTGAGAAAATTATAATCCTGGGGCATTGCCGCATACCCGTACCTGGCCATACTAAGCAGGATTATTTTTTCTTTCTCCTTGTTCATTTGCTGTGTTTTTTTCTCATCATGTTCTGTCATTTCCATGTCGCTGAATAATGTTTATTAATAAATAAAGGCTTTACCATGCGCCCATTCTTTCTTACTTCATAATGCAGGTGGTATCCAGTACTTCGTCCGGTACTTCCTACGAAACCAATCACCTTGCCGGCTGGAACATACGTTCCCTTTCTTACATAATATCCGGAAAGATGGGCGTAAATAGTATTGAATCCATACCGGTGACGAATCTCTACGCATTTGCCATAACTGCCACGCTGACCGACAAAGCTGACCGTACCGTCAGCTGTAGCATATACCGTCGTGGCCAGGTCACAAGCGTAATCAATCCCGGAATGGTATTTCTGCTTTCCCGTAAACGGGTCCTGACGTACCCCATAGGGAGAAGATATGCGCCTGGCTCCACGAACCGGCTGCCGTAAAGGCAGATAGTCAAGCATGCCCGCAGACCGGTATAAATCCGCCACTTCCAATATAGGTGACAGGGAGGTGGACCTGACAGCAAGCTCTTCCAAAAGTGATATGGGAACACTACCTAAAATGAATAATGTCAGTAACAGCTTAATCATTTCAATAAAAAACTTGTTTTGGGGGTAATAGACTTTTTTCTTTTGCTCCCGGATTAAGGATTTCAGCGGATATGATAGGCTCATTATCCAGTTTATAGATAAAGTGTCTGCCACCGCCAAGCTCCTGCATTTCTATTATGAGCTTCTTCTTATCAGGAATGGTAAATTTATTCATGGCAGCCGTAAAACTTTTGGTTTCATGCGCGGAAACACGTTCCGGAAGGTCAAAAAAGAACAACGGTGTCTGTTCAATCTGTTGAATAGCTGTTTTCTTCCGGATTTTGGAATCCTGAATATAGAAACGGACAAAATCAGGTACATAATCAATATTACTGTAATTGGTCAGTTTGAATTTGAAAAATAAGATATCCTTATCTATAAAGATATTGGTTATGGCAAATCGGATACCGGCATAATCTTTATAGAACTTGTTGAGAGATTGAAAACGAGAATTAATCTCCTTCCGCAGATTCTCACGCTGCACACTATTCAGCTCTTTGTTATCCAGCAAAGCCACACGTTTGTTCGCAACATTAGCAGCCGGATCAACCACAAAAGAGAGTCGGGACGGTTTCTCCGCAAACTCCAGATTAAAAGTGTAGAACTTCCCGAAGTGAGTAATCACCGTAACATTCGTCTGCTGATCAAAAGCAGCAGATGCACGAACAGCAACAATATTATCCACGCCGGAAGCTTTCACGACCTCTACATCCGTCGTTCCGTAATCGACATAGATTATTTTATCAGGAAATATTAAATGACTCTGTTGGTTATCATTTACCGCTATAACTGGTGGTTGCTTATAATCTTTCCCCACCTGCAAGTAAGTTTCAAGAAGCTCCTGAGCAAACGAAATATTATAACTGTAATATTGGCCATCAGCCGTTACTACACTCATATTCGTTAAACCCTCAAAAGAAGGGACGACAGACTTCAGACGAATTGCACAAGGATAAGCATCTATCTTTTCTCCAGCCACATTCTCATCACCTATTGAAAAATATTTCACCTCATTAGGAAAAATCAGATGGAAGGTCTTATTGGTTGATACAGAAAACGACGATGAATGAATTTCCTGTAATGTTACAGAATTATCAGCAGAAGAAACACCATTGTCGAAAGTCTGGGCATATAAATTTTCTATATGTATACAACACAAAAATATAACCAATAGGGAAAATAATTTTTTTTTCATTTGTTCCTTTCTTTTTTGTCATACGTTAATTGGTAATTTCATAAAGCACATCCACATGGCCTTTCCATGTCTTCCGGTGGTATGCCCAAACAGCGGTTGCCGTTCGATAGCTTTCATCTTTATCTATTTTTTTCATCCGGGCGAAGGTATATCTCATAGTTCGTTTTAATGGTGACCTTGATTTTTCGCACATTTTTCGATAGGGCCTGTTTGCCGGCATTGGCCGCACTGCTGGCAACCACACCGGCAATCTGTGCAGCAGCATCAACACCGGGAATCCCGCTGGTTGGCAAACCGTCTAAAGCACCACCGGTAACATCTTTCGTAGCATCTGCTTTAGGATTACCGGGAACATAAATACCTAAAAGGGCGTCTTTTGAATACACTTGTTTTTCGAATGGGAGAATATTACCATTAACATTAATATGGGTAATCCGTACATTTACACGTTCACCGTCAATACTGGTGACAATACCGAATACTGGTGAGTTCTTGGGTATCTTAACCCCATTATCCGTATATGCAGCCTCTCCCAAACGCATTTTCAGCGTACTACCGGCCATTACTACTTGTTCTGAATGGACGTATGCCTTAATCGCGTTCCTATTCGTCGTGCTGGTAAGGGCAATGGTATGAAATGGAGAGGGCTTTGTTGGGACAGCAGGCTCAGAGAGTTCAGCACTATCCAACTCCTCGACTTCTTCCCTATTCGTATTTTCTTCATTTGAAAGTTGCCGACGCTCACGGACAAAAGTATCGTTTTTCTTTGAAGATATCATATCGCCATTACGTTCCGTCTCTATATCCTGAAGTCCGGAAGAAAGATTTTCTTTATTGGCTCGGATAAGAGCCTGCACACGAGCAACTGCCTCAGGATCGTCAACTTGTTCCACCGATAGGGAAGAAGCATTATTATAGGCCAACTCGGAAGATGAGTTAAGATTGGAAACGCTTTTACGTTTTTCTATAGTTACCAGCATATCCGACAAAGAAACATCACTTACATCTGCACGGAGAGAGACTTCTTGACTCTGCTGCTCTGGCATCGGAACCGGTTCAGTTGAGAAGATAGATAGCAATAACACCCCGGATACCGCAAGACAACCACTGATAATCAATATATTCTTTTTTCTTTTCTCCATTATCTTTTAATTTATTGGATAATATTCCTGGGTATAATTCTTGAAATAAAACCCCGTAGGATTTTCAGGGAAACGGGGTGTAACTCTTATGGCTGTACCCTTTGACAAGATTTGGAACTTCTTCATGCCAATGTTATCCACAATACTGAGAATTGATGTAAAGACAACCTCATACATGCTGCCGTTATCAATACTTCTGATGTTCTCCATTTGGTTAAATTCGCATTGATAAACCACCCCCTTATTGATTGCATCCGAATATGCCTGATCATATTTGTACTTACCATATATGGCATTAAGTTCCGCTTGATTTACCAAAAAGGCCGCACGTGACTGGTTGTTTTTGATATTATTCACGTTAAAGCTATTGACGTAATAACTCACTGAATAACAATGAGCAGCAAGCAAAGTCTTGTATAATTGATCAAGCTCCATCGTTTCGGTAGGGAGAAACTGCCCGCCAGTACTGACTACCAATATCTGCTCTGATGCATGCTTTGTTATCGAATAGGCATAGAATAGCACAGACACAATAACGACTGTAGCGGACACGAAGAATAATTTCAGATATAATGCTTGCTTGCGTTTGGCCGATACATAAGCACAGAACTTCTCAATCAAGAGTTTTTTATTTATATTTTCCATTTTAATAGACTAATCTTCTGAGATATGTTATTAATATACTTATCATAATGGCAAGGATTGCAAGTACCAGTTTTACCTTCCACGTTGCCCGTTTAGAATTAAAGGAGGTGAATATAGCCGATAATACTAAGAGCAAGTTACCATTATTCATTTTATCTTTCATGTTTAAAATAATTGAGATGATTTTGTACGAACGACTACGAACATTTTTATTTTGACCCAAACCCCTACACATATCACCATACAAACAGCAATGTCACCGGTAGCTTCGATTCCTTTTATCCCTTCCATAAAGAAATTAGCCACTTCATTGGAAAACTTCTCAGCCAAAAGAAACATTGGAATAAGCATATAGCAAATCAGCATATTTTTCAACCATGTATAGAAATAACTACGGGTATTTTCATGGATAACAAGCATTATAGCTACGGGAGCAATCAATTCCAGCATAAGCAACCACATATACCGACCAAGAATAAAGAAAGTATAAGTGTATTTATAGATAAAGACACCTATTGACATAAGGGTGGCGGTTAAGGTAGTTCCCAAAAGTTCAAAAAAACCCTGCCCGACAAATATTTCCATATGCTGTCCCTGAGCAGCCTGTGTAGCCAAGACCTGTTTGTGGACCAAATCTCTCATACTTTGGAAGGCTTTATCCGAAAGATCACCGCCAAAACCATTAATCAGGTTAGTCTGAAGTTCACCAAAAACATTTTCAACCAGATTAAATATCGTACCGGCAGAAGTGGAAATCACACATACAATTATATAAATCCTAATATGTCCCCAATAGCTACCCAAATCAAACGTATTGTTATTATTTGTAATGTTTTTCTGATACTCATCGAACAGTTTCATGAAAACTAAAAACAAGACTATCGCAATCATCACAGTTTTAAAAGAATCATATACGATATATTCTTGAGTACGTTCGTATGCTATCTCTATGGACTTGATATTTCCTATATTTTCTTCCATTGTCATCTAAATAATTGGTAATCCATTATGTCTTTGGTATTAATGGAAGTGGATATAATCATATCGGTTGTGTGCAGGTTCTGAAGCAATTGGGTTTGCTCCGCTTTTATGCTCATCAACGTATTCAAACGCTCCGAATCATTCATTTTAAATCTGGTCGTCAGTGTTGAAGTAAGCAAATCAATAAGTGAATTGTTATTCACAAGCACAGACGAAACGGAACTCTCCACATTCCTATAAAGTGAAACATCTAAGCCATCCGCACGTTTTAACAGTTCTGTACATCTGTCAACAATATATATCTGACGCTCCAATAAGGATTTTGCATAAGCAACATCCCGTACCGCCGCCGATACATCCGTCACAAATTTCAGTGTTTTCGTCAATATAGAGGACTGCTCCTGCAAATTAAGAAGCTGTTTACCCCAGGTAGCCGCATTAGTAATTTGATTTCCGACGTTCGTGCTCAATGCAGCACCATCAGTCACAGGTATCTGTGCGCATATCTCCTGCACGCTGTACAAGAATACAACTGATAGGGAAAAGAATATCTTTTTCATAATCATAACTGGTTATTTAGACTGTTCTATATATTGTTCTATGGCTTTTTGCATATTATGCCCGTTATTTCCATAAATCCGATCCAGTTCCGAGCGGATTTCTCCTTGTGTCTGGAAAGCAAGATACTTAGGCTGGGATGCTTCCAACCGGACAGTAAGTGCATAGTTCTCTCCGAAGCGAATCCAACACTCAGAATAGGGATGTAAGGATGTATAATTGTTCTGAATGGATTTCAACTGATTGATTTGAGCGGATGACTTTATTTTAAATGTATCTATGACAGAATCGTAAACAACTTCAGTACCTTCCAAAACATAGAGCAACTGGGTATTGGCAACAATACCTTTAGTGTATTCATTATCCGGAAGTTGAACCGGGGACTGTATAATAGTCATTACTGCACCATTTTCTTTACGAATCTTCTGATAGAAAAAGGCTACCGTCTGATGAATATCCACATCCAAAGAGGAAGCAGACTTCATTTGAGCCGTTTCCGCATATTCATCAAAAACAATCAGGCCTTTCTTGGAAGGATCAGACAATATCTTATTGTTGATAGTGTCAAACAGTAGCCCCATGACAACGGATGCGACAAAAGGACTGGCCTTGACTTTAGTGAGTTCAAAATGAATAAAACGCTTGTCACTAAAACTGGAAGCCACCCCTTCCGCAGAGCACAAATTTTCATAAGTTCCACCAGGCATAAAATCACTGCAAACATGAGTAAATGAGTCAATATCAAAATACTCCGGTTTCAAATTTAACTCCGGGCATAAGTTTTCGTATTGGGCGGTGACAAAGGTGTAGAAACCCTGAAAACTGTAGCCGGAATGTATCTGTCTATAATAGGCATTTATCAGTTTACGCAACGATACGGTAAGGTTGGCATCAGCAGCAGGACGAGACCAAAAGCGTAAACATAAAGTTATCAGCATGTCCTCTTTTTCCGTTGTTAATGGTTGCCCCTCAAGATCAAAGGGATTAATGCCGAGCGGTTGACTGGGTTCGTATTCAATATGAACTGCTATATCCGGATAAAGGTAACATAATTGTTTGAAGGAGTTACCGAATTCCACGGCAACGACTGTAAATCCCTGGTCAAGCAACTGATGGACTATATTGTTCGTAAAGAAGGATTTTCCGCTACCGGTGGGAGCAATTACAACGGCATTTCTTGCTTTGATACGACGGTTCTTAGCATCCCAAATATCCTTGCGTAAAGGAATCTGAGTTAACCGGTCATTAAAGAAAATACCTTCAGGATCATTCTTAAACCCCGAATAATGCACAAAACAAGATACGGCAAAAGACAATGATGTTGTAAACATGTACGGAATCCCAAGTGAAGAAGCACAAGCTATAATTCCACCCGCATACACATCTGCCAGATTTCCATAACCCGGTATATAATAATTTATATTACGAATATCAAAAGCAGATCGGAGATCCTTATCGGCCATATCCAGCCGGTCGGTATCTTCATCCCACAGCATGACAGAAAAATGGGCATAACAAAGAATGTCCTTGTTCCTATTTATCTCATCTGCAAGTCCTTTTAATGCCTCTATTTTTCCAGGAAGATTTACTCTGTCAAACCCTCTGTTTCTGATATGATCATCCAAATTCTTTCTTAGCCTTTCTTTCAGCAGTTTATCAGAGTAAAAATACAGTATTTGGTTATACACATGGTTATGTTGAAGATGAATTCCACCAAACACCTCTGCCGGAGACATGTACAGTTCTGACCTATCAAGGCTGACCGTATTATCCTTATCATATACCGGATAAACACCGGCAGAGAAAAACTCCGCATCCGTTAATGCATACATGTGAGCTGTGTACTTACCGGCAGTAATCTCTTTCCCGAAATGAATATCCTTGACGCCTTCGGTCTCATAAAAATTGACAGTAGAAAAAACATATCCTCTTAAAGCATCTACAGAGAAGCTTGATATTTCCAAATGTAAGGAAGCAAGGTTATTCAATGCAAATTGTACAGCAGAAAGAAAATCATCCAAACGTTCGGCATCAGCTTCCGTCAGAGCTTCTTTATAAGAAAAGCAGTTCTCCTCATAGGCTTTTGAGAGAGAAGAAAGACCAGAAAGGGTAAAGGCAAGCACACATGTATGCTGCATATATTCCCTTCCAGAAAAGTGTTCAGCATCGCTCTTTGACAGATAAGACGTTCCTACGCAAGAAGAATGGTACTGCATACGGCGATAGACATCCTGTTTATGCACATAGGAATTATGCGGCATATGGGAAAAAGCCTGCATATAAACGGCATGAAACCGTTCTATCTCGTCTTTATAAAGTGAATATACTTCAGGAAAAGAAAGACGGACAGCATAAGTCAGGCTTCCATTATTACCAATAAACAAACAGACATATTAAAGATGAAAATAAAATCCAAATAAGTACAAGTAAATAGGCTTTATATCAGACATTTATAAAGAAATCGTTTCTTTCAGTTGTTTTCGCTATTTTCTGTTAATTAGTTCTTTTTGGGTACATTTTTGTTCCTTGTTTGTTTCTTGATTTCGGTTTTAATTCGTACATTTGCATACGAAAAAGAACGAATGAAAGAATACGATTATGCCACGAATAAAGAAGCCTAAAAAAGTAAAAGAGCCCATCCGTCTTCGGATGAAGGATTTGTCCGATGGCAGCAAAAGTCTGTATCTGGATATATACCGCAATGGCAAGCGGACATATGAGTACCTGAAGCTGTATCTTATCCCGGGAACGGACAACAATACCCGTCGGCAGAATGAAATAACAATGGCCGCTGCGAATGCCATCAAGTCGAAACGCATTATCGAACTGACCAGCGGCGAAGCCGGTATCGTGAACCATACAGATAAGGTTTATCTGCTGGACTGGATGCAAACCTATTTGGAGTACCAAGAGAAACGCGACAAGAAAGGCATCGGTCAAATCAAGGCCGTTACCCATATCCTGAAAGAATATGCAGGGGAAAGGTTTTTGTTGGATCGGGTTGACCTCGCTTTTTGCCAAGGCTATATCGACTACATGCTGACGACCTTCCGCCCTAAAGGAAAGCCGATAGCAGCATCTACACGCAATACCTATTATCAGATATTCAACGGTGCCCTGAACGCTGCCGTCCGGGCTAAACGGTTGTTGAGAAATCCGTTTAATGAAATGGAAAAATCGGAGAAGCCCAAAATGCCGGAGAGCGTGCGGTCCTATATGACCATCGAAGAGGTACGGGCGTTGATTGCCACTCCGGTACAGGATGGGAGGGTTAAAAACGCCTATCTGTTTTCCTGCTTCTGCGGACTGCGTATCAGCGATATTGTCGGCCTGAAATGGAAGAATGTCTTTGTCGATAACGGCCAATACCGTCTGGCGGTGGCTATGCAGAAGACCAAAGAACCGATTTACCTGCCACTCTCCAACGAGGCGTTGAAGTGGATGCCGGAGCGTGAGGACAAGGCGGCGGATGACCATGTGTTCAGCTTGCCTTCAAACATCAACCAGTATCTCAAGCCGTGGGCCGAAGCGGCCGGAATCACCAAGCGTTTTACTTTTCACACGGCCCGGCACACATTCGCGACCATGATGCTGACGCTCGGTGCGGATCTCTATACCGTATCGAAGCTGCTTGGTCATACCTCCGTGAGAATGACACAGGTGTACGCCAAAATCATCAACCAGAAAAAAGACGAAGCAGTCAATTTGGTCAACGGGCTATTCGACTGATGTAGTTATACATGTCAAATTCAATTTACAGGTAAATATTTCCGGCTTTTCTCCGACTTTTCAAATAGTCGAAGTAATGCCACTATTATAATAAGTATAAACCCATAAAAACAATTCGACATGAAAGGACAAAACAACAGGTCCTCTCTTTTTTTGAAGGGAGACCACATCTGCACCACTTCGCTACGGAACAGGATGTAGCGGAAGAATTTTACGAATTGCTCTCCGAAGCGAGGGAGCTTTATCTTCAAGACGTCATGGCAGGCGGCAAACGGTATGGCCGCTATGTGGATGACTTTATAAACAGTCACCGGTACATCGACTGCAACAGTGCGGTTTGCAGGAATTGCCATGAAATGAACATCCATATCATCAGAGGGCTGTTGATCGATTGCACAAGTCTCGTCAAAAGCCTCTTTACCGCAGAAACATTTTCTTTCGAGGAGTGCATGGCCTTGAAACGAAAGTACGACATTGCCGGAGTATGGTTCGGCTCTTCACGTATAGAAGATTCCAGAAACGATCCACCTCTCTCCTTCGGTTGTAATTTTTCCCGTGAACAGATGACAGGTATTGTGGCTTGCGCCAACGCTTATCATCTGTTTTGCGTTTCCACACTCCGCATCGAGGACATGGAAGCGCTTTTTGCCTGCAAGAAGGGCTTCTGCATACGTGTGAACAATATCCGCCATGTGGCGGTCCTGTTCGACGCGTTGCTCGAAAACACCTTCATCCTGCCTCACTGGCAGTCGGTTCTCGACAAGGGGCGGTTCCTGTTGTCCAAAGACGGCACAAGATACGTTACCGCTTCAAGCCTCTCGTCCGCCCTGTCTGCGGCGAGGAACAACATTACATCGGCAAACCTCGGCATACGAAAAGCCGTCAGCCGACTGAAAATATAACACGAAGTGCCAAAAAGCCAAGTATGTGAAAGATAAAACAGTGACAATTGCCGTGATACGTGCATAGTATCACGCCGGTATTTCCGGCTGTCCGGTTCACATCACATAACTTTGACCTCCGTTAGCGCGCTGCATAACGGAGGTAACTCTCCATTGTCTAATTTTAACATGTATTTTATGCAAAACAGAACAACATTCATGGAGCGGTTGAGCGAACGGCTGACCGCCATAGAAGCGGTTCTCAAGAAGTTGGAACCGGTGGAAGGTCTGTTGGAGCGTGTGGCTTTGCTGGAAAATACCATTTACACGACCAAGAAGGTCTTCACTTTTCAAGAGGCGTGCATGTATATCGGCGTGTCCGAAAGTATGTTGTACAAACTCACATCGAACAAGGAAATCCCGCACTACAAGCCTCGCGGCAAGATGCTCTACTTTGCGAAGGAAGAGCTGGACGCGTGGCTCTTGCAAAACTACGAACCTACGGTGGACGATGCCATGCGTATGGCGACGGAAGTGTCCGCAACCCAACCGTTCTTTAACCAGAAGCGCTATGGAAAACGAAAAAAGAACTGACCGTAACTCGTGGGCGGAGCTGGACGAGAACCGCCTGTCGGATATCCTCACGGCATCGCAAATAAAGGCCACGGACACCTACGAGACTCCGCCCCAGATTATATGGATTGACAACTCCACCATAGCGACGCTCGGTAATTTCAGCGCTTCGACGGGTAAGGCGAAGGCGAAAAAGACGTTCAACGTCTCGGCCATCGTCGCCGCGTCGCTGGCGGGCCGGCAGGTCTTGAACTATCGGGCGCACCTGCCCGAAGGCAAACGCAGGATTCTGTACGTGGACACTGAACAGAGCCGTTTCCATTGCCACAACGTGTTGGAACGCATTCTCCGCCTGGCGGGGCTGCCCACCACGACGGACAACGAGAATCTCGATTTCATTTGCCTGCGGGAATACACTCCTGCCGTCCGTATCGGGGTTATCGACTATGCCCTGCGTCAGAACAAGGGGTATGGGCTGGTCATCATAGACGGCATCCGCGACCTGATGCTCGACATCAACAGCACCAGCGAATCGGTGGAGGTCATCAACAAGATGATGGAGTGGTCGTCGAAATACGACCTGCACATCCATTGTGTGCTACACCTGAACAAGGGCGACAACAATGTGCGCGGGCATATCGGTACGGAAATGAGCAATAAGGCGGAAACGGTGCTGGTCATCACCAAAAGTGCGGAGAATCCCGTTATCAGTGAAGTTCATGCGCTGCATATCCGCGAGAAGGAGTTCAAACCGTTCGCCTTTTCCGTTGATGACGAAGGGTTGCCGGTCATGGTGGATAACTATTCGTTTGACGGCAGTGTAAGACCGAAAGCCCGGAGCAGCTTCATGGATTTGTCCATCGAACAGCACCGGGAGGCACTTTCCGCCGCTTTCGGGGACAGGCCCATCAAAGGTTTCGAGAACGTGCTGCAGGCCCTCATGGCTTCCTATGAGGCTATCGGGTTCAAACGGGGACGCAGCGTCATGATAAAACTGCTGCAATACCTGACGGAAAACCTGAAGCTGATCGTCAAACGGGACAAGCTCTTTTATTACGATGTGACCCCGACCGAAGCCCTGCTTTTCGACGAAGAATGCGAGGAAGCGGAAGGTGAAAAATAATTTAGTTTACTTTGGTCCGGGTATATATAGGAGAAAAACCAAAGTAAACTGTTTTTTGAAAACAAGTGAAAAGAAAATGACATGACCATAGCGGAAGCAAAACAACTGCGTATCGTGGACTATCTCGCCAGTCTCGGCTACCATCCCCAGAGTGTGATATCAAAACAATACTGGTATCTGTCACCGCTGCGCGATGAACGCACTCCGTCGTTCAAGGTCAACGACCGGCTCAACGAATGGTATGACTTTGGCGCAGCGACGGGCGGCGACCTTGTGGAACTGGGCAAATACCTGTACCGGACGAACAGCGTGAGCGAAGTGCTTGCCTGTATCGGGAGACATGAAAATGCTGCCCCGATACAAAGAGTGCGGATTCCGGGGACAACACCCCGTCCCGTCGAAGCTGACATGAAGGACGTGCTCGTCGTGCCGTTGCAGCACCATGCGCTACTCTCGTACCTTCATTCCCGTGGAATCGACGGGGACATCGGCCGCATGTTCTGCCGGGAGGTCCATTATGAATTACGTAAACGGCGCTACTTCGCTCTTGCCTTCGGCAACGCGGCGGGCGGGTACGAGGTGCGCAATCCTTATTATAAGGGCTGTATCCGGTGTAAGGACATCTCTGTCATCAGGCAATCTCATGGTGAAACACAGAACCGTGTTTGCGTGTTCGAGGGCTTCATGGATTTTCTCTCTTACCTGACGCTGAAACAGGCGGGTGATGATACGGTCTGCATCGACGCACCTTGTGATTACCTCGTGATGAACTCGGTGAACAACCTGAAAAAAGCATTGGAACACTTGCAGGTGTACGAGGAAATCCACTGTTATCTCGACAATGATCTCGCAGGGCAGAAAACGGAAGAGACCATCGCCGGCATGTATGGCGGGCGTGTACGCAACGAAGCACCCCGTTATCGCGAATACAAGGACCTGAACGATTACCTACGCGGAAAGAAACGGTAAGGCATCATCGTTACCCTTTCCCTTGAAAGCTCTCCTCCCGGAGGGCTTTTTTTATGCCCGATTTTTCTGCTTCGATACCTCAAAGTATGAAATTAAAGTTCAATTTTAGTGTTTCAAACTTATTTCTATGTAATAAAATACTGTTTGATATAAAGAGTTTTTGTTACATCAAATATAATATTTTTCTTTGCAACCGTACTTTCAAAGTTCAATTAAAGTTTAATTTCATACTTAAAAACAGATGGGTTCATACTTTATATTCGCCCTTGTACTGACGGTGCTGTACATCGTCTATTTCGCGGTCAATATCATCCGTGACCTGTATGGAAAGAAGGGAACGGAGAAGACTGACGAGGAAGTTTTCGACCTCGGTCCGATGGATTCCACGGAAGAGAGTGTCGAGGTTTCGGAGAACGAGACCGGGTTCAAAATCGGAAATGAAACATACGGCACGGAGACTGTACCTGCCGCTTCGCCTGCCGCCCAAAACGGCGACACCGGGAAAAAAGATGGAACAGCCAAGGATCGGCTCGAACGGCTGAAAGCCAAGGCAGAGGCACAGATGGAAAAGGTCGCACCCTACCTGTCCGACGGCTTTACCGACGAAGAGATGTATAAGGCAATGATTTCCAAAGGACGCTTGGACAACCGTCCCAGCCTGAAATGGAGACCGGTCAAAGATAAGCTGTAAGATGTCGAAAACGAAGAAGATACTATGTGCGCTTTGTTCCATCATCCCCTGTTCGGCTCTGGCGAAAAGTGGCAGCGTGAATTACAGTTGGGGGGCGGATGCGCTGGCGACGATGCACGACTACGTGGTAACGATGATGTTCTACGTCCAAGCTCTCTGTTGTGCCATCGCCGGGATTTGTGTGATTGTGTCCGGATTCCAGATTTACGTAAAGATGAACACGGGCGAGGACGGTATTACCAAGTCCGTCGTAACGCTTGTGGGCGCGTGCCTGTTCCTGATCGGTGCCTTCCTTGTCTTTCCTGCCTTTTTCGGCTATCGCATATAGAAACGGGATGCAGGAATGAGGTGCCGCCATAACGATTCGAAAGAACTGCAATACTTACCCTAAAATAAATAATCATGTTTCAAAAAACAAAAAGACAAATGAAAAGAATGTTTTCTGCTAAAAAGGTACAGATGCTCACACTGATGTTGCTGTGTGGCACGACGGCCGTCATGGCCCAAAACTCCGCAGGCGATTACTCCGCCGGTACGACCGCACTGGCGACCGTGACGGAGGAAATCGCCAAGTACGTCCCCGTCATGGTCAAACTGTGTTACGCCATTGCCGGTGTAGTGGCTATCGTAGGCGCTATCTCGGTGTACATCGCCATGAACAACGAGGAACAGGACGTGAAGAAAAAGATTATGATGATCGTTGGCGCATGTATTTTCTTAATCGCTGCCGCACAAGCACTTCCGATGTTCTTCGGTATCGGCGCATAACCCTCCCGCACGATGAAAGGCAAGGACGAACGCTATCCCGACTACCCGCTGTTCAAGGGCCTGCAACGGCCTTTGGAGTTCATGGGTATTCAGGGACGCTACATCTACTGGGCGGCGGGCGTTGCCGGCGGAGCCATCGTCGGATTTATCATCGCCTACTGCCTCGTGGGTTTCGTGGCCGGACTGGTCGTGCTGGTTGCGGTCGTCTCGACGGGTATTGCGCTTATCATGCTCAAACAGCGGAAAGGGCTGCATACCAAGAAAGACGGTCGCGGAGTGTATATCTACGCCCACTCGAAGAAACTGTGAGAAGAAAAGAAAAACCATCACGGGCAACGTGTGGTCTTGTTGAATGTTGAACGCGGGCCGGCCGCCTGAAATCCGGGTGGACCGGCCTTTTTTATTGTATTTTGAAATGACCTTGTACATCATTCTACTTTTTATCGCCTTGTGTGCCGGCATGGCCCTGTCGGTCTATGCGTTCGGTACCGGAGGCAAGCGTAAGCGTATCTTTCAGGACATCTATTTTTCTGTGGAAGATACGAACGGCGTGGGCGTGCTGTACACCAAGACGGGCGAATATTCAGCCATCCTGAAAATAGAGAATCCCGTGCAGAAATACTGTGCGAACATCGACAGCTACTACGAGTTCACGCACCTTTTCACCGCCCTCGCGCAGACGCTCGGCGAAGGATATGCCCTGCACAAACAGGACATCTTCATCCGGAAACAGTTCGAGAACGAGACGGGGGACAAACACGAGTTCCTCTCATCGGCCTACTTCCGTTACTTCAAGGGGCGTAACTATACGGACAGCGTGTGTTACCTGACCATCACGCAGGAGGCGAAGAAGAGCCGCCTGTTCTCGTTCGACAACAAGAAGTGGCGCGACTTTCTGGTCAAGATACGCAAAGTGCATGACCAGCTGCACGATGCCGGGGTACAGGCCAGGTTCCTGAACAAAGCCGAAGCGAGCGAATACGTGGACCGCTATTTCGCCATGAACTTCAAGGAGCGGATCGTGTCGATGACCAACTTCAAGGCGGACGACGAAACGGTCTCGATGGGCGACAAACGCTGCAAGGTATATAGCCTTGTCGATGTGGACTGTGCCGCACTGCCCTCACTGATACGGCCTTACACCAATATAGAGGTCAATAACACGGATATGCCCGTGGACCTGCTGGCTGCCATCGACAACATTCCGAATGCGGAGACGGTCGTCTATAACCAGATTGTCTTCCTGCCCAACCAGAAAAGGGAACTGGCCCTGCTGGACAAAAAGAAGAACCGGCACGCCAGTATTCCCAATCCGAGCAACCAGATGGCCGTGGAGGACATCAAGCGGGTGCAGGAGGTCATCGCGCGGGAAAGCAAGCAGCTCGTGTACACCCATTTCAACCTGATCGTCGCCGTACCGGCCGATACGGACCTGCAAAAATGCACGAACCACTTGGAGAATGCTTTCGGACGTATGGGTATCCATATTTCCAAAAGGGCGTACAACCAACTGGAACTGTTCGTGAACTCGTTTCCGGGTAACTGTTACGGCATGAACGAGGACTATGACCGCTTCCTGACGCTGGGTGACGCGGCGATGTGTCTGATGTATAAGGAGCACATACAGCACAGCGAGGAGACACCGCTGAAAATCTACTACACAGACCGCCAAGGCGTGCCGGTGGCTATCGACATCACGGGAAAGGAGGGGAAAAACAAGCTGACGGACAACTCGAACTTTTTCTGTCTCGGTCCTTCGGGCAGCGGCAAGAGCTTCCACATGAACTCTGTCGTGCGCCAGTTGTACGAGCAAGGAACGGACGTGGTGATGGTCGATACGGGTAACAGCTACGAGGGACTTTGCGAATACCTCGGCGGCAAGTACATTTCCTATACCGAGGAAAGACCGATTACGATGAACCCATTCCGCATCAATCGGGCGGAAATGAATGTGGAGAAGACGGGCTTCCTGAAAAACCTCGTGCTGCTCATCTGGAAAGGCTCGCAGGGTACGGTCACAAAGACAGAGGACCGCCTGATAGAACAGGTCATCACGGAGTATTACGACACTTATTTCAATGGGTTCGACGGCTTCACACCCCTGCAACGGGAGGATTTGCGTAAGGGGCTGCTCATCGACGACCGTAACCATGCCGAGAAGCAGGACGAGGACGAAGGAGAGCGGACCGGGCGTATCGAGCGCATGATCGACGAGATGGAACGCCGCCGTAAGGAGTTGAAAGTGGAAGAGCTGTCGTTCAACTCGTTCTATGAATTTTCCGTGCAGCGCATCCCCGACATCTGTGCCGAAAACCATATTTCGGGCATCGACATATCGACGTACCGTTACATGATGAAGGACTTCTATCGGGGCGGCAATCATGAAAAGACGCTGAACGAGAACATGGACAGTTCATTGTTCGATGAGACGTTCATCGTCTTCGAAATTGACAGTATAAAGGATGATCCTCTCCTGTTCCCTCTTGTCACACTGATTATCATGGATGTATTCTTACAGAAGATGCGTATCAAGAAGAACCGCAAAGTCCTGGTCATAGAGGAAGCGTGGAAGGCCATTGCCAGCCCGCTCATGGCCGAATACATCAAGTTTATGTACAAGACGGCCCGTAAGTTCTGGGCCTCGGTCGGCGTGGTGACGCAGGAGATACAGGACATCATCGGCAGCCCTATCGTCAAGGAAGCCATCATCAACAACTCCGACGTGGTGATGCTGCTTGACCAGAGCAAGTTCCGCGAGCGGTTCGATGAAATCAAGGCTATTCTCGGACTTACCGACGTGGACTGCAAAAAGATATTCACCATCAACCGGCTGGAAAACAAGGAAGGGCGCAGCTTCTTCCGAGAGGTGTTCATCCGCCGGGGGACGACCAGCGGCGTGTACGGCGTGGAAGAACCAAGAGAGTGTTACATGACCTACACCACCGAGCGGGCGGAGAAAGAAGCCCTGAAACTCTACAAGCGGGAATTGCGGTGCAGCCATCAGGAAGCTATCGAGGCGTACTGTCGGGATTGGAACGCCAGCGGTATCGGAAAATCCCTGCCGTTCGCCCAAAAGGTCAACGAGGCCGGGCGGATATTGAACCTTCATGTAAAACAATAACAATCAAATCATCAATTACAGAAAATGGAAAAGATAGACATCAGCCAAAGTGTGAAGACACTTGAGTTCGGGAGCAAATATGAAGCCCGTATCCAACGGATATTCCGTGAGTTCGACATCAAAACCATCCGGGATTTGTGCCAATGGCCCGGAAAGGACTTGGTAAGGGTACGCGACATGGGAAGAAAAAGCATCGAGGAAATAGAGGATGTTCTGGAAAGGTACAATCTCCGGTTGGGAATGCCCGGTAAGGAACTGGACGAATACGCCGGTATCGGAAATTCCGTGCAGGACGAGGAAGAAGAGGCGAAGTGGGAACAACGCAGGTACGAGATAGCCAAGGAGGTATTCATACACCACCGTCTGGTGGCAAATTCCGCCGTATATGAGGCCGACGAACTGATACGTGCACTAAGAGGCATGACGCGCCGTTGACGGGGGCTGTTTTTAACCGGGGAGGAATCCATGATGAAACGGCTGTCACTTATCCTTATGCTCCTGTCGCTCGTTGTCGTACAGCACATCCACGCGCAGTATTACAGCGTGAACTACGATGCGCGTACCGTGGCGGCAATGGCTACCGCTTTCGGTACGGAAGCCGTGGCGGAAAGCTATTACCGGGAGCAGGTCGATGACATACTCAAGCACTACAATGCGGCGGAAGTGGCCACGGCGGGGATTTTTGCCTCCAAGTTCTTGGAGCATAAAGCCTTTTCCGACCTCGGTATCTGGAACAGCAGTACGGAGAACTACTACTACCGCCGCATTTACCGCATGGTCTCGGAGAAGATCATACCCAAGATATGGGTGGTGGCGAAACTGATGCTCCGCTCACCGCAAACGGCTATCTACTGGGGCAGCTACCTGATGAAAATCTGCGACGAAACGAAAAGCCTGTGTATGCAGTTCGAGAGTGTAGTGACGAACAGCACGTTGGGCTTTTCGGACATCGTGTTTCTGGAAATCAACCGGAACATCGCCCCTCTGTTGAAACTCTCGGAGATAGGCGACATCGACTGGCAGCACATGCTGGACGACATCGCCAGCGTGCCGGGCAATTTCACCAAGGAGAACCTGCAACACGACATCGACAACCTCTACAACATGGGTGTCGGTCTCGCCTCGGCAGGTATCGGGAACATTGGTGACGCCCTGTTGCAAACCAGTTCGTTCCATGAGCTGATGGGCGGCAGGGTCAGCAAGGTCATCGACCTGTATGACCATTACGGTGCGCTCTTCGAGCAGGCGGAGCATGACCTCGGCGGCCTGCTGATTGACATGGTGGGCGGTGAGGACAACGTGGCGGGACTGTTCGATTTCAGCAACTACGACCTTACCTCCTGGATGACGGACTATCTGGACGAGACGGCGGGAAACTACTACACGCAACGGTGGTATATCGCCCGGCGTGAGCAAGGGAGTATCGCCTTGTGCGACTACTACCCGCCGACGGACGATAACAGCATACTGAACGGCGGCGAATGGACGCGTTTCGAGACAACCGATCCCGACTTTTATCCCAATGCCTCGCAACGGGAGCAGGCGCTCGCCAATTCGGAACGGTACGCCGGTTGGTCGAGAAGCCGGGTACAGCAGCTCAACAACCAGAATGACGGCTATACCTATAGTATCAACTACTGGCAGAACGGCTATATCATCAGCCGGGGCGGCAAACAGACGAAGAAGGCATACGCCTACGAAATCCATGTGAAGAAAAGCTGGAACCGGGAAGAGGTCGTCTATGAAGAGGTGTTCGATTCCTACTCGATGGACCTGAACACGTTCAAAGCCGGGCTTAACGCCCGACTCTCGGAGTTCAACGACAACGAGGAAGGTTATACCTATTATATAGCTTCTGACGCGCGGAACTATTATCAGGCGACGGACGCCGCGAAATTGCAAGGCTGCGAGAGCGTGACCATCAGTGTAACCTGTTCGGACGGGGCTACGCTCGGTCAGGGCACGACGCAGTACAAGTGCCGAACGTGCGGCAAATCCCTGAACGCCCATTCAAAGGAGTGTGCCATGCAGACCACGGTTACGGAGAACGAACTGGACTTGTCCGAGCTGGACGCCATGCTGCAGGAGGCAGAGAATCAGGTAGCCGCCATCCAGTCGCAAATCAACGCGTTGGAGAGCGAGAATGCCGACCTGCTGAAAAAAATCGCCGAGGCAAGCGTGGAAGATGCGGCGGTGTACCGGCAGCAGTACAACGCGAACAAGACACAGATAGACCGCCTGAAAAGCGAGCTGTCCGAATGGCAGAAGAAACAACGGGAATACACCGACGCGAAAACCGAGGCGGCGGGCGATAACGATGTGGCAACAGACGACTATTACCGCATACCGGCCATCATGCAGGACTGCAAGACGGCTTACAGCCTGTCGTGGCAGGACGGCGGGGCGTGGAACGGCTACACCTATGTCCGTAAGGCGACCATGCCGAACATCAACGGGGTCATCACGTTCAAGGCGACGGTCTCGATAGCCCGCAAACCGAAATATTTCCTCGGTATCAAGATACACCGTGCCATCGTGCAGATCAGTTGGGAACTGACCACGGAATACACCGACACGTATGTGGCCGACGTGCTGACGCTCGACCCTAACCTGTCGGACGCGGAGAAAACGAAACTGGTGAACGACCGTATTGCGGAGATTGCACGAGAGCATCCTTCGTGCAAGATCACGACGGAATATGCCCGTACCCCACCATTGGAAGAGACTCCGACCGGGGAGGTGTACCATCTGCTGTGGTCAAGCGACCGGCTCGAAATCGCACGGGAAGTGGATTCCCGGATTACGATGATATATGCCGACCTCGTGTCACTGGAGAAGATGATGCACTACAAACGGAGCATCATCGACGTGCTGAAGGACGTGCTGCCCGAATTGGATATGGACGAGGGACGCAGGCTGACGCTCGTGGAGGAATGCCACGAACGCTGGGTGGAGAATGCGCGGAACCTGCGGAGCGGAAACGGCAGGAACGGCAAAGGCAGCGGAAAGGAGGTGCGGCCATGAAACGTGCCCTGCTGATGGCAGTCGTGCTGCTGGCTCTCCTGCCCGGCATTGCCAAGGCGCAATGGACGTTCGACATCGTGTCGGTAGAAGCCTACATCAACGACCACAAGAAGCAACGCAGCCTGCTGCTGGCCCGCAGTACGCTGGAATACAGCAACAAGCTGCTGCACGAGTACAGCCGCAAAGAGGTCGGCGAGTACAAGGAACTGAATGTGGACTTGGACCGCTACACCCGTGCCTTCGACGTCATCGACGTGATGTACCAGTCCTTGCGGACGGTGCTGAACGTGAAAAGCACCTATACGGCGGTCAGCGACCGTATCGGCGATTACAAGAGACTGCTGGAGGACTTCAACGATAGAATCGTGAAACGGGGGCGCATCGACCCCGGCGATGCCGTGATACTGGCCATCAACGAAAAGGCAATACGGGACATCGCCGATGACGGGAAACAGCTTTACAAATCGGTCAGTGACCTCGTGCTGTATGCCACAGGGGCGGCAGAATGTTCGACCTCCGACCTGCTGATGGTGCTGGAAGCGGTGAACACGTCGCTGGACGACATCGAGCGGCACCTGAACCGGGCGTATATCGAGACGTGGCGGTACATACAGGTGCGCATCGGTTACTGGAAAGCGAAGATTTACCGTCCCAAGGTCAAGGAGATTATCGACGGGGCTTTCGGACGATGGCGCAAAGCGGGACGGCTGGATTATTAACGAACGATAAAAGGGAAAGAAGGCAAACTATCTACAGGTTAGAGTTTGACTTCCATGCCATCGACATCGGGAAATAAAAACAGAGAAAGAATTTTTAGTACAAACAAGCCTATTGGGATTATACCAAGGGATAAAAAGACATTCAGATTGATGCAATGGAAAAGATTGTTTTTGCAAAAGACATTACGTTATATAAGGCCGATTGTCTTGAAGTGATGCCTTTTCTTCCGGAATCAAGCATTGATTTGGTTTTATGCGATCCCCCTTTTGGAATTACAGCTTCACAGTGGGATAAAATAATACCATTCCCGGAAATGTGGAAAGAGATCAGGAGAGTCAGGAAAGAAAATGCACCTACGGTCTTATTTGGCAGCGAACCGTTCAGCAGCTTTCTACGCTGCGGCAATTTAGATGAATTTAAATATGACTGGGTTTGGGAAAAGTCAAAAGCAAGCAATTTTCTTCTCGCTAAAAAACAACCTCTAAAAGCACATGAGCTAATAAGTGTCTTTGGCAAAGGCAGAACCCCTTATTATCCAATCATGGAGGAAGGCGAGCCTTACGGGAACCGCACGAAGAGAGGAAGCAATTGGACAGGGATAAACAATGTACCCAATCCTACATTCAGGCATGAAAACAAAGGGACAAGATATCCACGAAGTGTGATATACTTCAAAACAGCGGAATCGGAAGGCAAAACGATTCATGTCAACCAAAAGCCGATTGCATTATTGGAGTATCTGATAAAAACATACACAAAGGAAGGAGATACTGTCCTTGATTTTGCTTCGGGGAGCATGAGCACCGCAATTGCCTGTATCTATACGAATAGAAAATGTATTTGCATTGAAAAAGACGAGACATATTTCTCGCAAGGAGAGAAACGAGTCAGGAATGAATACCAATATTTATGACAGTAAAGGAAGCTCAAAAAAAGTATGACTATACGATATAAATAACTGTAAAATAATGAATAACCGGAAATTAATATGAACAGAACTCTCTTACTCATGGCGGTTGCAGCAGTTGCAACGAGCGGTGTCAAGGCGCAGTCGGTTACTTACAACCATGACTCGCCGAAACAGAACCAGATTACGGTTATGGAAACCGGTACGGGCGCTCTGTCGCCCGAACTTTATTACACGCTGCTGCACAACAAGTACAAGAAGTCGGCGGCAAGCAAGAACAAACTGTCGTTCCGCACGCTGGCGGGTGTGAACCTGTACAACCAGACAGACGAGGCGGAAGCCATCGACTCGGCACTGGTCAAGCGGGCCGAAATCGAGGCACTGAATGTAGCCGACCGGCAGATTGACCTCGCGTGGCTGGCCGAGGGCGATAAGATAAACGCTCAAATGGAACGGCTTCAGCGCAACATCGACCGCATCCCCCTTGCCGGGGGCACAACGGACGACAGGGAGCGGTGGACGGAATACTACCACGTCTACCAGTGCGCCATTGACGCTACGAAGGACGCCTACATGCCCAACGCACAACGGAAGAAAGAGTACCTGCGAATCTACGAGGACGTGGTACGGCAGAACGAGATTCTGGTCGGCTACCTTGCCCGAAGACAGAACGCCACGGTTGCGAACGGGCTGCTGAATGCAACCGCCGACCGGAGACTGGACAAGGGCGGTATCGTCCGCGAGGCGATGGGCCGGTGGAACGAATCGCGTTCCGCCGTGCGAGGGGCGCAATCGGGCGGCGAAACTGATACGGGAGACGGAGACGAGACGGTAAACAGAAAGAACTAAAAACACACAACGTATGGCAGACGGAAATATTCTTTCGGATTTCGGTATCGACCTCTTGGAAGAGGAAATCGACGACGTGATTTTTCAGACCAACGAGTTTCTGACCGATGCGACCTTTACCGGCTCGCAAGGTCCCTTCTGGTGGATTCTTCAAATGTGCATGGCACTGGCCGCCCTATTCGCCATCATCATGGCGGCAGGCATGGCGTACAAAATGATGGTCAAGCACGAGCCTTTGGACGTGATGAAGCTCTTCAGACCGCTGGCCGTGTCGCTTATCCTCTGCTGGTGGTATCCTCCGGCAGACACGGGCATGGCAAACAGCGGGAGCAACTGGTGCTTTTTAGATTTCCTCTCCTATATCCCGAACTGCGTCGGTTCGTACACACATGACCTGTACGAGGCCGAAGCCTCGCAAATCTCGGACAAGTTCGAGGAAGTGCAGGAGTTGATTTACGTGCGCGACACGATGTACACTGCCCTGCAGGCACAGGCCGATGTCGCCCATACGGGTACGTCGGACCCAAACCTTATCGAGGCAACGATGGAACAGACAGGTGTGGACGAGGTAACGAACATGGAGAAGGATGCGGCGAAGCTGTGGTTCACCTCGCTGACTTCGGGGGTAATCGTGGGGATTGACAAAATCATCATGCTGATAGCCCTTGTAGTATTCAGAATCGGTTGGTGGGCTACCATCTATTGTCAGCAAATTCTTTTGGGAATGCTCACCATCTTCGGCCCTATACAGTGGGCGTTCTCGCTCCTGCCCAAATGGGAAGGTGCGTGGGCGAAGTGGCTCACGAGGTATCTGACGGTGCATTTCTACGGGGCGATGCTCTACTTCGTGGGCTTCTACGTGCTGCTGCTGTTCGACATCGTGCTGTGCATACAGGTGGAGAACCTGACGGCAATCACGGCGAGCGAGCAGACGATGGCGGCTTACCTGCAAAACAGCTTCTTCTCCGCCGGCTACCTGATGGCGGCAAGCATCGTGGCCCTGAAATGCCTGAACCTCGTTCCCGACCTTGCGGCATGGATGATACCGGAGGGCGATACGGCGTTCTCGACCCGAAACTTCGGTGAGGGCGTGGCGCAGCAGGCCAAAATGACGGCGACGGGCGCAATGGGTACGGTAATGAGATAACAAAGTAACGATAAATATTCAAACAAAATGGTCATCAAGAATTTAGAGAACAAAATCAAACTGGTCGGAATTATCTGCACCGCCTTTCTCGTGGGGTGCGTCATCATCAGCATGTCGAGTATCTGGACGGCCCGCATGATGGTTACGGACGCTCAAAAGAAGGTGTATGTGCTGGACGGCAACGTGCCCATACTGGTACGCCGCACGACGATGGAGGAAACGCTCGACGTGGAAGCCAAGAGCCATGTAGAGATGTTCCACCACTACTTTTTCACGCTTGCCCCTGACGACAAGTACATCCGCTACACGATGGAGAAAGCGATGTACTTAGTGGACGAAACGGGCTTGGCACAGTACAACACGCTCAAGGAAAAAGGTTTCTACTCGAACATCTTGGGAACGAGCGCCGTCTTTTCGATTTTCTGCGACAGTATCGCCTTCAACAAGGAGAAGATGGAGTTTACCTACTACGGACGGCAGCGTATCGAACGGCGCAGCAATATCCTGATGCGCGAACTGGTTACGGCGGGACAGCTCAAGCGTGTACCCCGGACGGAGAACAACCCGCACGGGCTGCTCATCGTGAACTGGCGCACACTGCTGAACAAGGACATCGAGCAAAAGACGAAAAGCAACTATTAACACCATCAGCCCTATGAATATCAAAGGATTCAGACGTATGCTGTTCGGTGAAAAAATGCCGGACAGGAACGACCCGAAATACAAGGAACGCTACGAGCGTGACATAGATGCCGGACGGCGTTTCGCCAAGGCAACACGCATCGACAAGGCTGCGGCCAAGGTGCAGGGCTTCGCCAACATGCACCGGACGCTGTTTCTCGTCATCGTATTTGGCTTCGCCATCTGCGGGCTGACATGGAATATTTACCGCCTGACGGTGGTGTACCGCCATCATCCGACCCGCCGGACGGCCACGGAGATGCAGGATTCCGTGCTCCGGGAACGGCATAAGATGCTTTCCGTACCGCATGTACGAAGATTCGATACGAAGGAAAGTGGTACGGAAAGGCCGGAATAGAACGGCAGGCTTATGAATATGCCGTTTGAGAGAACTATAAGCAAGTATGTGCAACTCAATTAAAGGGAAACAATGAACAATATCTTCAAGAGAATTAATTTCAGGCAGCCAAAGTATATGCTTCCGGCTATCCTCTATATTCCCCTTCTCGGCACGTCGTACTTCTTTTTCGACCTGTTCCATACCGAGAAGGTCGAGGTACAGGATAAGACACTCCAGACGACCGAGTTCCTGAATCCCGAATTGCCGGACGCCCAAATCAAGGGTGGCGACGGTATCGGCAGCAAGTATGAGAACATGGCCAAATCATGGGGCAAGATACAAGATTATTCCGCTGTGGACAACATCGAGCGGGACGAACCGGACAATAACCAAGAGGAATATGAATCGCAGTACACCGAAGAGGACATCGCCCTGCTTGACCGGCAGGAAAAGGAAAATGATCTGGCAGCGGAAGCGGCCGATGCCAAGAGGCGGGAACAGGAGGCTCTCGCAGAACTGGAAAAAGCACTCGCCGAAGCGAGGTTGAGAGGACAACGGGAGGTCATGCCGTCCGAAACGGACAGCACCGCAACGGCGGCTCCGCCGGACACGATGACGCAGGCCAAGGGAACCATCGACGAGGAAAGCCGTTCGGTCAAAGCTCCTGCGGAGACGGACAAGGCAAGCGAGGTGGTGAAGAAGGTAAAGACGGCTTCGGACTACTTCAACACACTGGCGAAAGACGCTCGGGAACCGAAACTCATCAAGGCGATCATCGACGAGAACATCAAGGCCGTGGACGGCTCGCGTGTGCGGCTGCGCCTGCTGGACGACATCGAAATCAACGAGAGCGTGGTCAGGCGTGGTACTTACCTGTATGCCACAGTCAGCGGTTTCTCTTCCGGACGTGTAAAAGGAAGCATCAACAGCATATTGGTGGAGGACGAACTGGTCAAGGTCAGCTTGTCAATCTACGATACGGACGGGCTGGAAGGACTTTACGTACCCATCAGCCAGTTCCGCGAGACAAGCAAGGATGTGGCGAGCAGTGCCATGTCGGGCAGCATGAACATGAATACCAGCGGATACGGTAACAGCCTCGCCCAATGGGGTATGCAGGCGGTGAACAATGCCTACCAGAAAACGAGTAACGCCATCAGCAAGGCTATCAAGAAAAACAAGGTGAAGCTGAAATACGGGACGTTTGTGTATCTGGTGAACGGACGGGAAAACAGGAACTAAAAGGGCAGTGACAATGGAATCAGACATATCAAAACTTCATAAGGGAACGGACGGCTTCTATTACGAGGACTACATCGCTCCCGATAAGCCCGAAACATTCGTTGGGAAGCTCGTAAGTACCGAATGGTGGCACAAAGGGGTACGATTCGCCCTGATATGCAACTTTCAGGCAGAAGACGGGCGGAGGATTGCCTTATTCGCCTTCCAGAAGCATACCGGTTTTTACGGGCCGAGAGACGGTGCGGTCAATTTCAAACATGTGGAGAAGAATACCCTCTGGGAGTGTGAAATCCGGAAAACCCGGACGGAACGCTGTACCTGGATGAGCGCCCGACAAATTGTAGAACTGAAAACAGACGCAATATGATAGAGACGGATCGCATTTACCTTATGGACTGCATGGAGGGCATGAAACAGATAGCGGATAGTAGCGTGGACGCCATAATCGCCGACCTGCCTTACGGGGTGTTAAATCGCAGCAATCCGTCGGTGAACTGGGACCGCCAGATACCGTTCGCAGCCTTGTGGGAGCAATACCGGCGGATTACCAAGCCGGACAGCCCCATTATCCTGTTCGGACAGGGGCTTTTCTCCGCATGGCTCATGCTGTCGCAACCCCGGCTATGGCGGTACAACCTCGTGTGGCAGAAAGATCGGGTGACGGGACATCTCAATGCCAAACGTATGCCGCTCCGGCAGCACGAGGATATTCTGGTATTCTATAAAAAACAGCCGGTCTATCATCCGCAGATGACACCGTGTCCTCCGGAACGGAGAAATCACGGGAGGCGTAAAACGGAGGGATTTACCAACCGTTGTTACGGAACGATGAAACTCTCACCGGTACGCATAGCCGATGACAAATATCCGACCTCGGTCATCTTCATGCCGAAGGAACACAAGAAAGGCGCGTTCTACCACCCGACACAAAAGCCCGTGGCGTTGATGGAGTACCTGATACGGACCTACACCGACGAAGGCGATGTTGTACTGGACAACTGTATCGGGTCAGGCACAACCGCCGTGGCCGCTATCCGCACGGGACGACACTACATCGGATTTGAAATCGAACAGGTGTACTGCGAGATTGCCGAACGGCGGATTCAGGAGGAACTGGAATGCAGGAACAAAGCACAAGAGGAAAAAGAGATAAGGGAAGAAAAACAAAATCAATAAATCAATGACATGGACAAAAAAGGAATCGTAACGGCATTTCTTCTGGCGGCAGGACTGCTGGGAACGCCGAATGTACAGGCACAACGAACCTACGAGGAGATGGAACAACTTACGGTAAATGAACAGGTAACGACGGTCATCACGGCCTCGGAACCGGTACGCTTCGTGGACATCTCCACCGATAAGGTTGTCGGTGACCAGCCGATAGATAACATCGTCCGCCTGAAACCGAAAGAGGGCGGACACGAGGACGGCGAGGTGCTGGCCATAGTGACCATCGTAACGGAACGCTACCGCACGCAGTATGCACTGCTCTACACCACACGGGTGCGGGAGGCGGTAACTGACAAGGAAATCCAGTTGCAGGAACGAAACGCCTACCACAACCCGGCGGTCTCGATGTCCACCGTGGAGATGACACGCTTCGCCCGGCGTATCTGGAACTCGCCCGCGAAGATCCGCAACGTCGCCACCAAGGCACACCGCATGACCATGCGGTTGAACAACATCTACACCGTGGGAGAGTATTTCTTCATCGACTTCTCAATAGAGAACCGGACGAACATACGTTTCGACATTGACGAGATACGGGTGAAGCTGGCGGACAAGAAACTGACCAAAGCGACTAATGCGCAAGTCATCGAACTGGTCCCGGAACTGGTGCTGGAGACGGGCAAGACGTTCCGGCACGGCTACCGGAATGTGGTCGTGGTCAGGAAAATGACGTTCCCGAACGACAAGGTACTGACCATCGAGATGACGGAGAAACAAATCAGCGGGCGTGCTATCAGCCTGAATATCGACTATGAGGACGTGCTGTCGGCCGATTCGTTCAGCACGGCATTGCTGGAGGAGGAATGACAATGAGAAAGACGATTATCCTGACGATTGCCTGCATGTGCCTCGCCGTCGGCGCGAATGCACAACGGGGCAGCGGCCGCCTTTCGCTCGGAGCGGGGCTGCTGTACAAGAACGGGCTGGACGTGACGCTGGCCTACGAACACGAGATGAACTACCGCCATGCGTGGGAGTTCTTTGCCAACGGCTACCTGCAATGGGCAGAGTGCGAATCCTGCAAGCATGTATGCCCGAAATCTTTCTGGCAGAATTACCGTACCTACGGCTTCGGCGTGGCTTACAAACCCTGCGTCACGAGGGGACGCAACCATTACGGAAGCCTCCGTATCGGGGCTTCGGGCGGAAGCGATACGAGGAAGTTCCTTGTCGGGCTGCATTTCGGCTACGAGCACAACTATGTGTTGCGGGCGGGCTGGACGCTATACTGGCAAGTCAAGGGAGACGTGATGATAAAGGGGGCCGATGTGCTGCGTACAGGAGTTGCCCTCGGTATTAAACTACCTATAAAATAAGGGAAAGATGAAACAGAACACTATCAGAAAAACGTGCCAGGTAGTGCCGGTTCTCCTCATAACCGGGGCATTGGCTGCCTGCGACGCACATATAGAAGAACCCGACAAGACGGTACGTCCCGGACATGTCCTCTGCGTGGACGGCAAGGCCGTGCCGTACAGCGAGTATGAAAATTCCGGGAAACAGGCGATTGCCGTCGTCTTCCATACCTATTCGGACGGGGAAACGGAAGGAAACGGCTATGCCGTCTATCTGTGGGACATGACGCCGAAGGCTTTTGCCGACAGCCTCGGTGTCGAGCAGGGTACGTCGGCGGACATTGCTGCATACGACGGGAATGAGAACACGTTCGCCCTGTACGATACGGAAGAAACGGCCTCGCCGATGGCTGAAGCCGTTTTTGCCTTGTGGAAATACGGACAGAGCGCCTATATCCCCTCGGTGGCACAGATGCGTCTGCTGTATTCGGCACAGACCGTCATCAATCCGATTATCGAGAAATGCGGCGGCGACCCGCTGCCGACCGAGGCCGACGAGTGCTGGTATTGGACATCGACGGAGGTGGAAGGACAGCAGACAGTCAAAGCATGGCTCTACTCGACAGCCAGCGGAACCATGCAGGAAACGCCCAAGACACAGGCGCATAAAGTGCGTCCCATTATAACCATCAACAACTGAATTTATGATTATGAACGGAATTAAAGATTTTCAAGCACCACAGTATGTGGATATAGTACATCCGGACAAAGGATTCTTCGGGTATCTGTTAAGATGCAAATGTCCTAAACAAGAGGACGTTTCCGGTAATTTCATATTCCTCGACGATGGAATAGACTGCTACAAGAGGTTTCCCTCCGTAAAGAATCGCAGGGAAGAAATCCGGGCAGAATGGAACGGCCGTATCAGCCGTTACCATGATATTTTCCAAGGTCAGCTCTGCTATGTCAATGAAGAATTGATTGAAGATTTCATTGATTTCATGACTTATGGCTCTGACAATGCCGTCCGGATTTTCCTTGAGAAGTTTACAGCGGAAGTACGGGCTTCTGCAATATATGACGGGCTTAAACCTCTATATGCAGTTTCCCATGTCTGCCAGCTTTCCGCTGATAACCGTATGCAATGGCCTCACATCCACGTCCTCTGGGGTATTAAAAAGAATTGACATAGCAATGGAAGAGAGCAAGGAATTACAGGGATTTTACCGGATATTCCGTGCGGTGGTGTATGTCTCCGTACTGATGGAGTTTTTCGAGTATGCCATCGACCCGGCCATGCTGGACCACTGGGGCGGCATACTCTGCGACATTCACGGACGTATCAAACGGTGGGCCATCTATAACGACGGCAACCTCGTGTACAGCAAGGTCGCCACGGTGCTGCTGATCTGCATTACCTGTATCGGCACCAGAGCCAAGAAACATTTGGAATTCAACGCCCGGCGGCAGGTCTTGTACCCGCTCGTGAGCGGCTTTGCCCTGTTAGTGCTGTCCGTATGGCTGTTCGGTCATCCGATGGAGACGCGGTTCTACACGCTGCCGCTGAACATTATTCTCTATATGGCGGTATCGCTCACGGGGGTTATCCTCGTGCATGTCGCACTGGATAACATCTCCAAGTTCCTCAAAGAGGGACTGATGAAGGATCGTTTCAATTTCGAGAATGAAAGTTTCGAGCAATGCGAGGAACTGATAGAGACTCCGTACAGCGTGAATATCCCCATGCGATATTACTACAAGGGCAAGTTCCGTAAAGGCTGGACCAATATAACCAACTGTTTTCGTGGAACATGGGTAGTCGGAACACCGGGGTCGGGCAAGACATTCAGTATCATCGAGCCGTTTATCCGACAGCACTCGGCCAAGGGGTTCGCGATGGTGGTCTATGACTACAAGTTCCCGACGCTGGCCACGAAACTGTACTACCACTACAAGAAAAACCAGAAGCTCGGAAAGTTGCCCCAAGGCTGCCAATTCAATATGATTAACTTCGTGGACGTGGAGTACAGCCGCCGGGTAAATCCAATTCAGGCAAAATACATCAACAACCTCGCTGCGGCGAGCGAAACGGCGGAAACGCTGCTGGAATCCCTGCAAAAAGGCAAGAAAGAGGGAGGCGGCGGCAGCGACCAGTTTTTCCAGACTTCGGCTGTGAACTTCCTCGCCGCCTGCATCTACTTTTTCGTGAACTATGAACGCGAGCCTTACGATGCCAAAGGAAACAAATTGTACGCTGAAAAACGGCAGGACCCGGAGACGAAATTCTGGAAACCGACGGGTGTGGTACGCGCCAAAGAGGGCGGGGAAATCGTTGAACCTGCCTACTGGTTAGGCAAGTATTCGGATATGCCGCATATCCTGTCGTTCCTGAACGAGAGTTACCAGACCATCTTCGAGGTACTGGAGACCGACAACGAGGTTGCCCCGCTGCTCGGTCCGTTCCAGACCGCTTTGAAAAATCGCGCGATGGAACAGTTGGAAGGTATGATCGGTACATTGCGCGTCTATACCTCTCGTCTGGCGACCAAAGAGAGTTACTGGATATTCCACCGTGACGGTGATGACTTCGACCTGAAAGTGAGCGACCCGAAGAATCCGAGCTACCTGCTGATAGCGAACGATCCGGAAATGGAAAGCATTATCGGAGCGTTGAACGCCCTTATCCTGAACCGCCTCGTTACCCGTGTGAATACGGGACAGGGCAAAAATGTCCCCGTGAGCATTATCGTGGACGAGCTGCCGACGCTGTACTTCCACAAGATAGACCGCCTGATCGGCACGGCACGAAGCAACAAGGTGAGCGTGACGCTCGGCTTCCAAGAACTGCCGCAGCTCGAAGCGGATTACGGGAAAGTGGGTATGCAGAAAATCATCACGACGGTGGGTAACGTGGTGAGCGGTTCGGCCCGTGCCAAGGAAACGCTGGAATGGTTGTCGAGCGACATCTTCGGCAAGGTGGTGCAAATCAAGAAGGGTGTCACGATAGACCGGGACAAGACTTCCATCAATCTGAACGAAAATATGGACAGCCTCGTACCCGCCTCGAAAATCTCGGATATGCCGACGGGCTGGATCTGCGGCCAGACGGCACGGGACTTCATCCAAACAAAAACCGGCATAGGCGGCTCGATGAACGTGCAGGAAGCGGAGGAGTTCAAGACCTCGAAGTTCTTCTGCAAGACGGATTTCGACATGAAGGAAATCAAGAAGGAGGAAGCGGCGTATGTACCGCTGCCGAAGTTCTACACGTTCAAGTCGAGAGAGGAACGGGAACGCATTCTTTACCGGAATTTTGTGAATGTGGGAATGGAGGTGAAAGAAATGATAAAGGACGTGCAGAACAAACGAGGGGCGAAATAAGAAACCTGTTTCCGATATGAGGGAAAGTAAAAAAAATGCCTGCAATGATTCCGCGATTATTGCAGGCGTTTTGGCGTTTCCGGTATCTTGGAAAATCCTGTGGAGTTGGTTTTGGTATTCAATACTACACAAAAAGTATATTATACCGAAACAAAATCAACTTTCAAGACCTTTGGAACGGAAAATAATGCTACCTTTGCAGTTGAAAAAGAAAACAAATCATATACTGTGGATATAGAACAAAAAAGCAAAATAAACCAACTGCTGCTTTCCGCCACTCCCAAAGGATTGTTATTCTCCGAATGGCTGAAAAGGAACGGTTATTCCGACCAGTTGATAAAAAGATACCGGGAATCCGGCTGGCTTGAGATGCTGTCAAAGGGAGTCATGTACCGAACGGGAGACAGCCTGTCGGCATACGCCGCATTGTCCTGCTACAACAGGCAATTGGGCAAGACGTTCCGTGTCGCAGCTCATTCTGCATTGGAACTGTTCGGCTTCAACCACTATGTGCCTATGGGGAAACCGTTGCTGATGGTGGCACACGGCAAACAGCGTGTTCCGGAATGGATACGCCACGATGTTTTCGACAGGGTGATAAAACCGTTTTCCACCGATACCTTTTCAGAACCGCAGACCGCAACGATTGTGAAATACGAAGTGGATCTGCTGGTTTCTACACCTGAACAGGCATTCTTGGAATGTCTGTTGCTTGCACCGCAACAATATTCCTATATGGACTTGTTCTATATGATGGAACAACTGACAACGCTGCGTCCCGAAATGCTACAGCAACTGCTCGAAACGACCAAGAACCTTAAAGTAAAGCGTATGTTCCTTTATATGGCAGAAAAAGCGGGACACTATTGGTTCGAGGCACTTGATACATCCAAAATAGGACTGGGAACCTCCAAATTGCAACTGTCAAAAAACGGGATTTATATCTCCAAATACAAAATAACCGTACCTAAAGAACTGAACGAATATGAATGACATCTATAAAAAACAGGTGGCATTGTTGATACGCATTATGCCGTCCGTGTACCGCATCAAAGATTTTGCTGTGCATGGAGGTACGGCTATCAACCTGTTTCATAAAAACATGCCTCGCTATTCAGTCGATATAGACCTCACCTATATTCCCGTAAAGGAAAGGGCCGAGAGTCTGGACGCAATCAACAACCATCTGCGAACTTTGAAAAGCTACATAGAAAAATCCATACCGGGCATAAAAGTGATCCACAAGCATGATGTCTGGAAATTACAATGTACTTTGGACGGTGCGACCGTCAAAATCGAAGTGAACGGGACAAAGCGGGGTATCATCGGAGAGACAGAGGACAGGAAACTGTGCGAACGGGCTGAAACGGAGTTCAATATGACCTGTAAAGCACGTACAGTTTCTTATTCGCAGCTTTACGGGGGCAAAATTGCAGCGGCATTAAGCCGCCAACACCCACGGGACCTGTTCGATTGCAAGTATATGGAAATGGCGTCGTTTCATGATGTCAAGAACGGCTTCATGCTTTGCCTGTTGGGGAGCGACAAGCCTGTCATCGAATCTTTGCAGCCGAACGCCATCGACCAGACGGAAGCACTGGAAAAGCAGTTTGAGGGAATGTCCGATACTCCATTCACTTATTCGGATTATGAAGAGGCAAGGCATAACCTCATTCAGCAGGTAAACGACAGCCTGACCGAAACAGACCGGGAATTTCTTCTGTCATTTGAAAACGGCGAACCCGATTGGGAAAAATGCTGTGCCGGAGATTTAAGCCGCTATCCGTCCGTAAAATGGAAATTACAGAACATTGCCAAGCTGAAAAAGAGCAATCCTCAAAAGCACAAGGCGGGATTGGAAAAGCTACAGACCTTCTTATTTCCGAAGAAGGGATAAGTTTTTATGGGCATCATGCCGGACAGATTGGTGTTAACGGAAAAACAATATTTGGAATCATGTACAATATGCGAGAAATAAAAGAGGAAGACTTTGAAGCGGTGGCAAAATTTGAAATTGAAATTTCTGAAATCTCATTCGGAGAAAAGGCTATTACTGACCTCGAGTTCCACTGCAAGAAATTAGCCAAAGCAAAAGACCGACGCGGAATGATCGTGATAGAAGACACGGAATCCGGTAAAATTGTGGGCTGGGTATGGATGGAGAAAAAGCAGAACAGCCTGACCGGAGAGGTTTATGCCAACTTCAAGTCCATTTATGCGGATGAGTGCATTCGAGGAATGCAAATTGTAGACGACCTGTTTGAAAAAAGCATAGAATATGCGAGAGAGTGCAAGGCGGCTTATATTGTCGGCAAGGTTCATGCCGGGAACGTACCGATGCGCTCTTTGTATAAAAAGCATTGCTTCGAGCCAACCCATGTAACGATGGAAAGGAAATTGTTATGATAACGTCCGGCATACAAAGTTTTGCTCTCTCGCATGGCGAACAATACAAACACGGAAGAACAAGCCTGCGTGACTTGTCAGGTAAACTGCCTTTCGTGGCAAACGGGTGTACCATGCTGTTATGCGTTGAAGGCCGGGCTGTCGTAACCACCAATACACGAAAACGGACATTCCGCAAAGGTGATTTGCTTGTGTTGTTTTCGGACACCTTATTTGCACCGCTGTGTGTTTCTCCTTCATTCACGGCAGAATATATATCCTTGTCATTGGAACTGACAGGGGAGATTTTCTACAAAATGACTTCCCCCGCATTTTGGGACGGACTGTATGAATATCCGGTCTGCCGACTTTCGGAAGCACAATACTCATTGGCAGACGGAGTGTTCAAGCAGATGATATGGGCGATGGAGAACGGTGATGAAGAAAGCCGGAAAAACATCCTGCAAAATTGCATTTACAATGTTTTTCTGGCTTTAGATATTGTGTTCAAGCCGATGTTTCCCGACTTGGGCAAGTGTTATCAAAAGGATCAGTCAAGGGTGCTGTTCGGCAAGTTCATGTCACTGCTGGCTAAGAATTTCCATGTAAAAAGAGATGTACGATATTATGCGGACAGGCTTTGCATCACGACCGATTACCTTTATAAGATAACCTGCAAAATAGAACAGCGGACTCCGAAGGAAATCATTGACCTGTTTGTCGTAACGGAACTCAAACGCTATTTGGACAACACAGAACAGTCCGTCAAAGACCTGGCCCGTCTGTTCCATTTCGAAGACGCGTCGTACCTTTGCCGCTTTTTCCGCCGCACGGCAGGCTGTTCCGTTTCCGAATACCGCAACAGGCTTAGCCGCTCATAGGCTCCCCGTATCAAATCGCTGTATTCCACTTTCGCACATCCGAGCCGCTCCTGCAAATAGTCGAAAGCAGTCCACGGACGGACATTGGTGCCGCATGTGAACAAATCGACAGCGGCATAACCACACTCCGGCCACGTGTGTATGGTCAAGTGGGATTCTTGGATGACCACCACACCGCTCACACCCACTGGGGCGTATTTGTGAAAGTTTTCCTGTACTATGGTCGCTCCGGCACTTACTGCCGCTTCGTGCATGAATGTGCGAATCTGTTCCACATCGTCCAGTTTTTCCGGGTCGCAGTTGTAGAAGTCTGCAAGGATGTGATGCCCTAAGGGAAGGTATTGCTTTTTATCCGTATTCCCGTTTTTGTGCAGTCTGTCGAAAACCGTAGCTCCGCATACATTGCAGCCTTGTTTTTTCAACTCCCTGATGGTCTGATATTCCGCCTCTTTCCCCACGGCATAGACTTTGCCGCATTGCCGGCAGCGGTAACGGTTTTGCCGGAGATTGCGGTCTGCGGTGTAGATGTCATCGCGCCCTCGTTTTTCGAGAGGAAACAAGGCGCGTGTACGTTCTGTCGTTTCCAGGACAAAGAGCTGTCCTTTGTTGCCCAAAAGAGATGCGCCCATGTATTCATTGAACCGGGTGAACATCTCTTTGATGGCCAGTCCGTGCAGTTGGAAACATTTTTGCAGAAAGTAAACCTCCGTTGCCGACTTGTTCCCGAACGAGAAAAAGATTCTCAATCCGGACTCTTCTTTCAGTACGCTAATGGCACGTGACAGGAACAAGGAAGCTCCCTCTTGCGTATAAGGCGGATCGGTGAACAGGCAGTCGAAACGCCCGCACAAATGCGGAGGCAGAGGCATCCTCAAATCCACCCGTTCACAACTTATCGGCAGGGCGAACCGTCCGGCCAGCCGCTCCAGACACTCGATATAACGACCGTCCATCTCAAGTACATGGATGTGTGTCGGGCAGATGCTTGGACCGGGATAAAGTTCTTTCAGCAGAAACCCGATGGCAAGGCTGACAAAATCATCATCGCCCATGCATACGATTTGTCTGCCTGTCAATGTGCCGTTTGCCAAGCAGAGCAAAGCCCTGCGGAATGCTGTCTGTACGGTACATTGGGCTTGGTCCAGTGCTACATCCGCTACGGGGCGTTCGTCGAATGCCGCACGGTATTTTTTACTCAGCGCGTCAGCGTATGCGTCCCTTGCCTGTTCGCTTTCCGCCAGTCGGCGATACAGGCAGAGGTCAATCCCCTTGAATCCAAGAGCTTGTTCCACATACTCCTTTCCGTTATGAGTAAGCCCTACGCCTCCGCTGCATTGTTCCAATATGCCCAGCCTGATACCTTCGTTCTTTATGGCGGTCACGATAGGTACCGGCAAGAGTAATTTTTGAGAGAGGGCTTTGTTGGAAAGTGGCGCAAAACAATACAGCTCCTGAAAATAAAGTTCAATAATCCGTCGGCTATCCTTAATTGATACTGTCTTAAATATTTTGTCGATATAATCCATTTATTACATATCGTTGATTTACAGGCTGCAAAAATAGAACAACATCATTAAGTAATAGAGAGCAAAATCCTGCTGATATGGGTACTTTTCAATACAAAGGCAGATAGGTTGGATATATGGCCAGACGGCTCAGGACTTCATCCAAACAAAAACCGGTATAGGCGGCTCAATGAACGTACAGGAAGCGGAGGAGTTTAAGACCTCGAAGTTCTTCTGCAAAACGGATTTCGACATGAAGGAAATCAAGAAGGGGGAAGCGGCGTATGTACCGTTACTGAAGTTCCACACGTTCAAGTCGAGGGAGGAACAGGAACGCATTCTTTATCGGAATTTCGTGAATGTGGGAATGGAGGTAAAAGAAATGATAAAGGACGTGCTGAACAAACGGGAAACTAAATAGAAAGCCAGATTCCGATATGAGGGAACTAAAAAACGCCTGCAATGATTCCGTGATTATTGCGGACGTTTCGGCGTTTCCTATCTATTGTGAAAATCTTATAGTTCAAAATCAGCTTCTTGCGGCCCTACATAAAAGAAGGGAAATCAGGTGTTTTTTATATAACGGGTACATTTACCAGTCCCCCTTTTTTTGTATAATACCTGCATCTTCCGTTTTGGAGATAAACTCCCGAACCTGTTTTTCGGACAGTATATCTGCGAATATTTCCTTGAGGACAGCCCGGTTGATACAACCATTTTTACGGAAACAACAATAAAATCCTTTCAGTCTTTTACCGCAGTTTCGACGGGAGTTTATGAAAATAAAGTCGTATCTTTGCACTCTCTATCAAACAGATAAATCCATGTGAACAAAGGGTTGAACGGACATATCGCCATGCTTTCGACACAAATTATTTGTGGTTTGAATGTACCTGTCGGTAAATCGCTCCTGGCAGAGTGGATGACACCGATTGGGCTTGCCTCCTCTCGTGTTTTATTCGCCACGCTGATATTTTGGACGATCGGGCTTGTTTTCAGGAGAGAAAAGGTCAATGCCAAAGACTTGATGGTGATTGCTTTGGGCGGTATTTCCGGTGTTGCTTGTACTTATCTTTCCTTTGCGTGGGGACTTAATTATACGACACCAGTTCACTTCGCACTTATTGTCGCCTTAAATCCAATCGTAGTTATGCTCTTTTCCGTATTGTTTTTAAAAGAAGCTATCAACCGGCGGAAGTTGACAGGTGTTCTGTTGGGAATTGCAGGAGCATGGGTCTTGATTTCACAAATGGATATTGCCGCATCCGTTGAAAATCATATACTTGGCATTGTTTTCGCCATCGTCAATACAGTTATGCTCGGATTTTATCTGATTATCATCCGAAGAGTGGCGATAAAATACTCTCCTGTCACACTTCAAAAATGGATGTTCCTATTTGCAGCATTGTCCATGCTGCCGTTCAGTATAAATGAATTGTACGTGCAACCGCTTTATCAGTCCGCGTTCTGTTGGCAACCATTACTCCAGCTTGTATTCGTATTGTTGCTGGCAACTGTTCTCAACAATCTGCTATATCCCGTCGCTCTCAAGGGGATACAGCCCACCACTGCCAGCATTTACATCAACCTACAGCCTATTATAGCTTCTGTCGTTGCCATTTTAATCGGGCAGGACATTTTTAGCTGGGATGAACCGGTTTCGGCCATACTTGTCATATCCGGTGTTTTACTGGTCAGTCATTCACAAAATAAAAAATAAAGCTAATTTGCGGTTCTGTATTCATTGGGCGTACACCCGGCCATTTTCTTGAACCAACGGCTGAAGTGTTGCGGATATGGAAATCCAAGTTCATAGGATATTTCACTTATGGACTTCGCCGTATTGAATACCCGCTCTTTAGCGACATCGAGCATTTTCTGCTGGATGTGTTTCAGGGCAGGCATTCCCGTTTCTTTTTTCATCAGGTCACTGAAATAATTCGGGGAAAGACAAAGTTTGTATGCACAATATTGCACAGTCGGCATCCCTCCATGCCTTGCAGGGGCATCAGAGGCGAAATACTCATCCAGAAGGTCCTCGAAACGCGCTAACAGGTCGTGATTGGCATTGTCGCGGGTGATGAACTGACGGTCGTAGAAGCGGATGCAATAATCAAGCAGCAGCTTGATGTTATCCACGATGAGCGAACGGCTGTGCTTGTCGATAGGATACTGCAGCTCAATGCGAATTTTTTCCATACATTCTATAACCGTCCGTCTTTCTTGTTTGGAAAGGTGCAGGGCTTCGTTGGCATTGTAAGAAAAATATGAATAATCTTTCATTATATGCGCCAATGGTGTACCTCGCAGAAATTCGGGATGAAATGCAACAACCCATCCTTCGGGCTGGTGCAGCTGCCCGTCATCTTCAGATCCCATTACCTGACCGGGGGCGAGGAAAAGCATCGTCCCCTGCTGATAATCGTATATACTTTTTCCATATTTAAGATTTCCACAGTTCGCATCTTTCAATAGAATAGCATAGATGTTATACAGTTTTTTCCCGAACCGGAGAGGCTTCCCTTTACTGCCTTCAATAACGCTGACCAACGGGTGCAGGGTCTCCACGCCAAAATAGTCGTTGTACTGCTGGACTGTATCAACCTTCATTATTTCACTCATAATTTCCTCTTTTTTAAGTCATTGCAAATATAGCTATTTTTCTGTGATAGCTTTTCATTCTGCTTTTAATTAAAAGCAAAGATACGGATTCCCGATGGTACGGCATATACCGAAATCATCGTTTTGGATACCAATTTTACTGGTATACCGGCATCGTTCTTACCGGCCCGTTGAAATTGGTAATTCTATCCGTGAAATTGATACACAGGCTCTTAATTCCCCTATCTAATTTTGCAATCAGAAAGATAATCAAACAGATAACGACATGAAAAAAGAACAGATTCAAGAGAACGGCATCAGTCGTCGCGGGTTCCTGAAACGAACCGCATTGGCAGGCGCGGCCATCTGCATCGCGCCGGCATTGGAGAAAGTAACGGCCGCGGAAAAAGCCATTACAGGTAAATCGTCAGTATCGGCAGCAACCATTCCAGCAGGAATGGCAGCAGTCCGCGCACAGCGTACCTTGAGCAGCGGCAAGGCAGCCTTTACCATTTCGGCGATGGGCTTCGGCTGCATGGGGCTGAACCATCACCGCAGCCAGTCTCCCGATGAAAAGACCTGCATCCGGTTGATTCACGAAGCGATAGAACGGGGTGTAACCTTATTCGATACGGCTGAAAGCTATGGCTACCACAAGAATGAAAAACTGGTAGGCGAAGCCCTGAAAGGCTATACCGACCGCGTGTTCGTCTCTTCCAAATTCGGGCACAAGTTCGTGAACGGCGTGCAGGTGAAGACCGAAGAGGACAGCACCCCGACAAACATCCGGCGCGTATGCGAGAACTCCCTGCGCAATCTCGGCGTGGAGACGCTCGGCATATTCTACCAGCATCGCGTCGACCCTGCGACGCCCATCGAGGTCGTAGCCGAAACATGCGGCGAGCTTATCCGGGAGGGAAAGATACTGCACTGGGGCATGTGCGAGGTCAATGCTGAAACCATCCGCCGGGCGCACAAGGTATGTCCGGTTACGGCCATACAGAGCGAGTATCACTTCATGCACCGCGCGGTGGAAGAAAACGGCGTGCTGGCGCTTTGCGAGGAACTGGGTATCGGTTTCGTGCCGTACAGCCCGCTGAACCGTGGTTTCCTCGGCGGCATGATAAACGAGTACACCCGGTTCGACACCGCCAACGACAACCGCCAGACGCTTCCGCGTTTCCAGCCCGAAGCCATCCGTGCCAACACGCGTATCGTGGAGGTACTGAACGCTTTCGGACGGACGAGAGGCATTACCACGGCGCAGGTGGCATTGGCATGGCTGCTGAACAGGAGGCCTTTTATCGTTCCTATTCCCGGCACGACCAAGCTCTCGCACCTCGAAGAGAACCTGCGGGCCTGCGACATAGTGTTCACGTCGGAAGAAGTGACCGAGCTGGAAAAGGCCGTGGCCGCAATTCCGGTCGTGGGAAGCCGCTATGACGCTTTGCAGGAATCGAAAATCCAGAAATAGGAAGGGCGTATGAGAAAGGTTGTCTTTTATATGATGGCCGCCGCCTTGCTGTCGGGTTGCAACGCACGCAACGGGAATATCATGCAAATCGAGGAACAGGGCAGTTTCGCCGTGGGCGGCACGGTGCTCACCGATTCACTGGGGCGCACCTATCACGGCGACCACGCCTACGTGTTCTATCAGAAACCCGTCGATGCCCGGAAATACCCGCTTGTCTTCGCCCACGGCGTGGGGCAGTTTTCCAAGACATGGGAAACTACGCCGGACGGCCGCGAGGGGTTCCAGAATATTTTCCTGCGCCGCGGTTTCCAGACTTATCTCGTCGACCAGCCCCGCCGGGGAAACGCGGGGCGGAGCACGACACCCGCAACCGTTACCCCCGTCTTCGACGAGGAGACGTGGTTCAACCGTTTCCGCGTGGGCATCTGGCCCGATTATTTCGAGGGCGTGCAGTTCAGCCGCGACAAGGAGGCTCTGAACCAGTATTTCCGTCAGATGACGCCAACTCTCGGCCCTCCCGATCTGGATGTCTACGCCAAGGCGTATGCCGCACTGTTCGACAGGATAGGTCCGGCTGTCTTCGTCACCCATTCGCAGGGCGGAGGTGTCGGATGGCTTACACTGCCGCAGACAAGGAACATCCGTGCCATCGTCGCCTACGAGCCGGGAACAAACGTGCCTTTTCCCGAAGGGCAGATGCCGGAGGAAGGGAAAGTACTAACCCTGTCGAAGAAGACCGAAGGCGTGGAAGTGCCGATGGAAGAATTTCTGCAGTTCACGAAAATCCCTATCATCATCTACTATGGCGACAATCTGCCGGAAACCGACGAACGGCCGGAACTGTACGAATGGACACGACGCCTGCATCTGATGCGCAAATGGGCTGCCTTGCTCAACGAACACGGCGGCGATGTCACGGTCATTCATCTGCCGGAGATAGGTTTGAAGGGCAACACCCATTTTCCCTTCTCCGATTTGAACAACGTGGAGGTGGCCGATCACCTGTCGAGATGGTTACATGAGAAAGGACTGGATTGAGAAGGCGGAGTCATGGACGAAGGAACTTTCTGAAAATGGCGGGAATAGCCGGCGGAACGATGACTGAAAACGACTATTGAGTTAATCGAACAACCTTTAACAATTTTCATATGATACCATTATTTATCGGAGGCATCGGTATGCAGGAAGTGCTGCTGATTGCATTAGTCGTCCTGCTGTTCTTCGGAGGACGCAAAATTCCCGAACTGATGAAAGGCATCGGCAAAGGTGTCCGTTCATTCAAGGAAGGTATGAACGGCATGGAGAAAGAAATCAGTCCCGAAAATACCGACAAGAAAGAGGAGTGACATGGCAAAGGAAGACAAAACGGACGGCTTGAGCTTTTGGGAGCACTTGGACGTGCTGCGGACGGCGATTGTTAAAATCGTCGCCGTGGCCGTCGTGTTCGGTATCGCCGCCTTTTGTTTTAAGGAAAAACTTTTTGCCGTTATCCTTGCCCCGAAAAACGACGGCTTCATCACGTACCGTCTTTTCAACCGGATTGCAGCATGGGCCGGCGGCGAGACCGGGAGTTTTGCCGTGCAGCTCATCAACACGGGACTGGCCGGGCAGTTCGTCATCCACATGAAGACGGCATTATGCGCGGGTGTCCTGTGCGCGTCGCCCTATATCCTTTACCAGTTGTTCCGGTTCGTGTCGCCTGCCCTGTATGCCTGCGAGCGGAAATATGCCGTGCGGATAGTCGGAGGCGGCTATGCAATGTTCCTGATGGGTGTGGCGGTCAGCTACTTTCTTATTTTCCCGCTGACATTCCGTTTCCTTGGAACCTATCAGGTCAGCGGTGAAGTGGAGAACATGATCGTCTTGCAATCCTACATTTCGACCCTCGTGCTGATGTGCCTGACAATGGGTATCGTGTTCGAGATTCCGATTTTATCATGGCTGTTTGCCAAATTGGGGTTTCTCACCGCCGATTTCATGCGACGTTACCGGAAGCACGCTATAGTGATTATCCTTATCGTTGCGGCTGTCATCACGCCGACTTCGGACGTGTTCACGTTGTCATTGGTCACATTGCCGATGTGTGTTTTATATGAAGCGAGCATTCTGGTCGTAAATAGAGCTGCAAGTAAAAAGGCAGTAGACAGATAAAGAAACGACATCTTGAAGTGAAAAACAATCTGCCGGCCAAAAGATAAAACAAACCTTTTTACAATAAGAGGTAAGGTACTGTAACACGTAGGTAATCCGTTTTATAAACGGCAGGTTTTTATTCGTTTCTGCATTATACATAGAAAAGCCGTACCCTGCTCGTTTTCCGAAAGGCACGGCTTTCATCCCCTAAAAAGAGGAATCAGACAGTGACAACAGTTACATATAAATTCTGTCGCTCCTGTTCGCAGAATTTATCGTACTCGGCTTTGTCCGTGCCGCTCTCGATAGCCCGGTCGATAACGTCTCCCAACTCGTCGAAACAAACCTCTTCGTTCACACATTCCACCTCCATTCCTTTCACAAGATAGACCTCGTAATAATCCGATCCGTTGAGTGCGACGATGACGTACCCTGCGTGCAGCCGTCCGTTCACCTTAATGCGGAGTGCCGGCAAATCCCTGTATAGGGTGGCGGCAAACTCTTTGATACCCCACGACATGAGGACGGTCATGGGGGTTAACGCTACTAACTGTTCCTTAATGGTCTGTGCGACCTGCATTACATATTCTTTTTCCATAATTCTAAGTTTATAAATTATTATTCCATGATTTACTCGAACCAATCGGGGTTATCCTTTTTGAGTTCGGCTATCAACTCGTTTTCGGGAAGCTGAAGCGTTCTCTCGTCGGTAAAGAAGAAAATCTCGTCATAAATCCTTTCGGCTTCTTTACTGGCAAAACCTTCGTTCTCGTCATTGAAACTGCCGGGCTGCAAGGCATCGAGCAGGATTGTCGAACCGATAAGCAATTCTTCGCCATCGACAGATTCCACGATGCGGGAGTAATAAGACCTGCCGTTGAATTGAATCTTAGTTGTTTTCATATCGTCGTTTTTATATTAATGGTACATTTTTTCCGTGTTCATTGAGGTATTCCATGATATGCTTCGCTTCCTCGTGCGATGCCCGGTTCCGGTCATCGTAACGGCGTGTTTCGTCCGCCATGACCTTGATACACGCCTTAATCAGGCGGTACAGGCTTTGCTGAAGCGTCGGGTGCATGTCCGGGATTGCCGCCGCGAACCGTTCGGGGTTGAAACTGAAACTGTTTACCGCCATTTCCCAGTCTTTGGCGAGGCGGTATTCTTTGCTTTCTTTAATGTCCATATTCTTGAATTTTAATAGTTCTCGTTGCATATTCTGTCAAGTTCCTCAATTATGGGTGTCACCTTTTTGCCTGTAAGACTTTCTATGTCATACAGCAAGTGCTCCAAGCGTTCATACGCCTTTTCTCCCGCTTTTGTAAATTCTCCGGTACTGTCGAATGCGCTACCTTCGCAGCCCAGTTCTTGCAATAATTCTTCTAATGTCTTCATTTGTTAAATTTTAATAATTGTTTTTCTTTCCCTCTGTTCGGCTTCCTTGTTGCCGGAGCCGCTTCGGGTTTTATGGTGCTTTCCGGGGCTGGCGAAAAAGCCCTTTCCGACGTTTTTTCTTGCCAATTACGCTTCGCAGAAGGAAGAATTTGCAAGAAATGCACTTCAAAACGACGGAATCAGGCGCGACAGCCCATATTTGCACCGATAAAAACCGGTGCGGTGACGGACGGGAAAGCCAGACGGGAGAGAATACGGAGACCTGAAAGCGGTAGAAAAGGACGGCTGGAAGCTAAAAAAGAGAATTTATATATCTATATATGGATAATTGTTGTTATATTTGCATATAAATAGTGATATATTGACATTATGGAAACAACGAACTATACCACAAACAGCGATATGCTGACGCTTTTGGCGAAGCGGGTCAAGGAGTACCGTCTGGCCGCCCGCATGAGCCAGAAGGAGCTGGCCGAACAGTCGGGTGTAAGCCAGACGACTATCAGCCATTTCGAGCAGGGGGTCAGCCGTAACCTGACCTTGGCCAATTTCATCTCCCTGCTGCGTGCGCTCGGTCAGGCAGAGCGGCTCGCGGAGATTCTGCCGGAACTTCCCATGCCGCCGATGGCGCTTCGGGAAATCGAGAAACTGATACCTAAACGAGTTAGGAGGGGCAAGAAATGATAGAAAGTCTCGATGTAATCCTATGGGATAAAAAGGTCGGCACGCTTGTCGCCAATCGGGAAGGACACCGCAGCAAAGCCTGTTTCTACTTCGACAGCGATTATGTCCGCGACGGCTACGACATCGCCCCGCTCCGTGCGCCGGTAAAAGGGGTTGCCGCACAGCGCGGCCTGCCGGTCTATCCCGATGAAGAGCGGCTTTTCGGCGGCCTGCCCTCGTTCATAGCCGATTCGCTGCCCGACCATTGGGGAAACACCGTGTTCAACGAATGGGCCAAAGTGCATCATATCCGTATGAGGGACTTGTCCGCCCTCGACCGTCTCGCCTATATCGGACGGCGCGGCATGGGGGCATTGGAGTTCGTCCCGCCCACTGCCGAGGAACTGGAGACACCGTTCAAGGTGGAGATCGCTGACCTCTACCAACTGGCCCGGCAGGCTTTCGAGGAAGCCGGACGGTTCAACGTCCCGGTATCGGGCAACCTGATGGTCGAAAGCCTGTTCAAGGTAGGAACGTCCGCAGGAGGACGACGGCCCAAAGCGGTGGTCAACGTCAATTTCGGGGAAGGACAATGTTACTCCGGACAGGTGGCGACCCCTTATCCGGGCTACACGCCGATGATCGTCAAGTTCGACGAACACCAGAAGATGCCGACGACACGGATAGAATACAGTTATTACCTGATGGCCGTAGACGCCGGGCTTCAGATGATGCCGAGCCGCCTGTTGGAAGGTGAGCAGACAGCGCACTTCCTGACCGAGCGTTTCGACCGCCGGAACGGCAAGAAGGTGCATATCCAGACATTGGCTGCCATGAACCCCCCGGCAGATTCTTACGAAGCACTATTCGAGGCGGCCTGCCGTATCGGCGTGCCGCCGGGGGAACTCCGGCAACTGTTTCGCTTGATGGTGCTGAACGTGCTGGGCGGGAACGTCGATGACCATAACAAGAATTTCAGCTTCCTGATGGGCGATGACGGGCGTTGGCACGTTGCTCCGGCCTACGACTACACGTTCTCGGTCGATCCGGACGCACCGTATTACGTCAACCGCCACAGCATGACTATCAACAACCGGACAGAGGGTATTACTGCGGCAGACCTGCTGGAAGTAGCCCGCCGGTACGGTATAAAGGCCGCAGAGCCGTTCATAGAAAAGACCATAGGCATCGTTTCGCGTTACCCGGAATACGGCCGGGAGGCCGGTGTCGGAGAGGAATGGATAGGAACGATAGAAAAGGAAATCGCTGCACGAGTGGAGTGCGTGCGAGCCGATTAAAATAGAGCATGGGATTTCATGCAGGGGAAATGAACCCACCCGTTTTTGTGGCGGGTGGGTTTGTCGTTGTCATTCCGCCCCTTTCTTGCTTAGGAGGGTCAACTGGTCGGGACGGTCGGGAAACCAATAGGCGTCGCTGTCAAGATACACGCATCTGTCACCATTCCAAGGCTTCCTGAAAGCTAATACCTCTTGAGGGCCGAATACTACTCCATAATCGTTTGTAAATGCTACCATGTCGCCTACGGCCAAATCGTCCTCCGTTTCCATGACTTCGGAAAGGCGATTATAAAACTCCATGCCTTCGGCTTCACGTTCCGCTTTCCAGCGCAAAAAATCCTCTTTATGACTTCTGCCCGTGTTTATCGGCGATAATTCCGAAGGCAAAACCTCCGCTTCCGAAGTACCGGACGAAATCAGAATAATGCTGTCGTCTTCCATGTTTTCCGGTGCAGAAATCACTCGGTAAGCCCCATCGGACAAACCGTTGTCCGGGTCATGCCAATAAAGCAGATTCCCTGTCTTGATAAAATCGTATTTTCCCATTGTCTTGTGAATTATTGATTATTTATTTCCCTTTTTTCGATCCCTTTCCTTTGGAACCGCTTCGGGGTTTTACTGATGCAGTACACGGTCGTCGGCACAGCTTCATACGACGGCTCTTCTTGCCAATTACGCTTCGCTTGGGAAGGAAGAATTTGCAAGAAGTGCACTTCAAGCCGGAGAATCAAGCGCGACGACCGACTTTCGCATCGGATAAAACCCGTGCGGTGAGGGACGGGAAAGCCGGACGGGAGAAACAGGCGGCTCGTGCCGCTACAAAAGGGAAAGAATGCAATTATAAGAGGAAACGGGCGGTGGCGGGGTATCCGGGAGGCTGACTATAAAAGGACGAAGGCGGGCGATAAAGACAAAGGAGATAGCGCACTGACTGTGTTATCAGTACGCCATCTTGTACATTCAATCTTCGGAACCCGACACTTTCATTTTTGGGAACAATCCTTTTCAAAAGCATTCTTCTCCGAATGGCTCGATGTTCGCTTTTTGGAAAATTTGCGGGTTATGCTGATAAAGAAGCGGCAGGTTCAACATAGCCATAGGGTATTCCACGAAGCCGCTCCTGCGTTTGTAGCCGGAATCGGTCGCCAATCTGTTTTCTACCAAAAAGTCCAACGCATCCGGGTAATTGTTCACGTCGATAAAGGTACGGTCCGGCAAACCGAGCGCATCCATTTCCTCCAAATTGACGGAAAGTACGATATATTCGTCTTCATCTTCCACCATTACCAAGATAAGAGCCAACCAGCCATTGCGATAAAACCGTGGTACGAGGTAATACCGTTCGCCTCTGAACTCGTATTCTTTCTGTCTGAAAGAGCTGTCCGGCTCTACGATTTCAAATTCATCTTCACCTGCGGTAAAAGCAATCATAGGGTTGCTGGCATCTACATACGCTTCACCTGCTTTGTAGCACAAATACTCTCTGTTTTCGGAACGCACGATAGCAAATTGAATTTCCATAAAATCTTAACATTAATCAGTTGAACAATCTGTTTATTTTTTCCCTCCTTTCGGAAGCCTTCAGGCTTCTCCTGTCGGGATTTGATTTTTACGTGCATTAAAGATTGCCTTTCAGGGAGAAACAGGCAAGGAATTTGGGCAGAATTTTATAGTTGCGGTATTGAGCGTCCGCGAAATATGGACGATTGAAAATCGGGAAAGCTGCTGAAAAATTGTGTTCAAATAGCGTAGCGGTACTTGAATGTTCCTCCAAGGCAATACCTTTGCACCGGAAAAAGCATGTCCCGACGGGCAGAGCCGTTGGCGAAGGGATTTCCGTACAAAAGGAAAACGAAGGGATAAAAAGGGAGATCTGCCAACGGCAGTGCTAAAAAAGACAGCCGCTCCTGCGGCTCTCTCTCTGTAGCGTTGCGCTATTTCTTCCCGGTCTTGCTATCCGGTTCGTCTTGCCGTTTTTTCGGGGTGAACAGTCCATTGAAACAGACCGTCGTGGCAAAAGTACGTGCCTGCGTGGCATTGCACAATCCCGCTCCGGGCATTGTCGCACCGTTGTAATGTTTGCAGTCCTTACATTTCATCATTACCTCTTTTGATTGGTTAGACAGTAGGACGGATTTCTCCGTCCTACTATTGAATTATGGTCAAGCTGCGACCTCTTCGGGTTGCGTATGTTCTTCGGGTTGTACCTCTGCCGTGGGTTGTGTATTTTCTGCCTCGGCGGCTTCTTCGGGCTTTGTCTGCCGTTCCTTTGCCAACAAGGCGGCTTTGCGTTCCTCGATACGTTTATGGCGTTTCTCATACACCTCATTATATCCACTTTCAATTTCGGCGAGCGTGTCGGGCATGTGCTTACGGGCAAAATCGAGCAAGAGGGTCGCAGCAGCGTTATTGCCGTATGCGCCTTTGAAGTTGTCTATCAAGAAATCCCTGCGGATAACGGCTTTCTGCTTGGCCGTGAGGTTGGCGATGATGTTCATTTTTTCTTCGTCCTCAAGGTGTTGGTAGGCTTTTTTCTCCCCGATACCGAATACCCCGAAGTGTTCCCTGCGGAGAGACGACAGCAGGAAGAAATATATCATCTTTTCCTCGTCCTGCGTGAATTTGCTTTCAGACGTATCAACGTCCAAAATCTGTTTCTTAGCGTCTGCAACGGTTTTCTCGACGGCTATTTCCTTGTTACGTTTGTCCTGCTGTTCCAATTTTTCCACCGGGGAAAGTTGTTTTTCGGTAGCCATGTCCGCATTGGCGGCAGCACTTGCCATGTAACACAGCGTAATTTCTTTCTGCCCGATGCAGATATAAAACGTGAGTTCGCCCGTATCGATTCGTTCATGAATTGACTTGCATTTTTCCATATAGTTGCTGAAATCCTGCTCGTACTCCTTGTATGCCGCCTCGTATTCCTCGGTAGTGTCGTATTCTTCCTTTTCGGGTGCTACCGGCGTTTCGGGGTATGCCGTGGCATAGGTATTGAGGTGCTCGACCTCGTACCCCATAGCGGTAAGGCGTTCCACCGCAAGCATGTTATTGTTGAAATCTTGGTAGCCCAATGATACGGAGGGGTATTGTTCCACAAACTGCAAGGCTTTCTCCACGAGATAGGAAGCGTTCATTTCGGCCAGACAACTCCGATTGGCGCAATTTCCGCAACCACCCTCGCAGAACAACATCATGTTGTTGGTATTGTGGGGGCATGAGGCGCATAGGGTCTTGTCGAATGCGTAACGGCTAAGGTCTGTCGTGAAATCCCGTTCGATAAACTTTGCCACCTCGGCGGCTTTCAGTCCTCGCCAACAGTCGTACAACATGCTGTCGCTGTCTTTCAAGTGTTTATAGTACACCTCTTTCTGAATATCCGTACCGTATCGGCAAATCTCACTCGCTACACTGATTGTGATTTCGTCCTTTTCCAGAAGTTCGGCGATTTCGGGTATCAATGATACGAATTTCAGACGGGTACGGATATAGTTCTCGTTTTTGCCGAACTGCACGGCCAATGACTGCACATCGTAGCGACCGCTTTCCATGAGCTTTTGGTAGGCGTTGGCTTCCTCTATGGGGGTAACGTCCTTGCGCTGCAGGTTCTCCGTCACGGCCATTTCGGCGGCGGTCTCGTCCGAAACATGCAAGATGACAGCCGGAATTTCGGTCAGTTCTGCCATAAGGGCGGCACGATACCTGCGCTCTCCGAAAATAATCTCGAAGCGGTCGGTGTCCACAATGGGGCGCACGCCGATAGGTTGCAATACTCCCTGCTGACGAATACTCTCGGCCAGTTCGGCAAGGCTCGCCTCGTCAAAGTGCTTGCGTGGGTTATAGTTGCTCGGTTGAATATTCATCAATGCAACTGATACGATGTTGTTCTCTACTACTGATTGAATGTTCGCTGTTTCCATAATTCATAAATTTTAATTTGTTATTACATTAGATTGTTTGATTACTATTGTCTTTATTGTGCGGTGTCATACTCGTATATTTCCGGATTGTCGTACCCGTCGAACACTATCCGAAACGTGTCAAAGTCCTTTCTGCCCGCCAGTCTGACGGTATCTCTTTTCCCGATGAAATAGGGTTCATTCATTGTCCGAAACGGTGCGCCGAGCGTTATCCTATCCACCAACGTACAAACTTTGCCGGGTTGTTCGGGCATGATATAACCCAGTGCGTACTCGTTGTAAACTACCAATTTGATTTTATCCATATCGCTGTCAATTTTACGTTGTTTTTTTCTTTCCCTCCTTTCGGTTCCTTTCTCTGCCTGAACCGCTTTGAGGTTTTACGGATGCGGTACACGGCTGTCGGTACAGCTTCATACGACGGCTTTTCCTGCCAATTACTCTTTCGCAGAAAGGAAGAATTTGCAGGAAATACACTTCAAGCCGCCGTATCAAGCGCGACAGCGGACCTTTGCATCTGATAAAACACAACGGTGACGGCAGAGAATGAAGCCGGGAAAGCGGTAAGGGAATCGGTAGAAAAGGGATATGCCCGTCAGGGTTAGAATAGGGATAAAACGGGCCATGTGCCTGTACTTGCGGGCAGGTAAAAAAGAGAAAGATGGTAAGACTATAAAGGAGGAATGCGCCCTATGGAAACAGCGGGCGGATAAAAAAGGACGCATGGCTGCCGTCTCCGGGGTGGGCAGACGCGGTAGCCATGCCTGTGTTTATTGTTCGTTCTTCTCCAGATACTCTTTCATTGCCTCGTTCACGATGTCTTTCAGCGACATGTTCTTCTTGATGGCGAGGAATTTCATACGGGTATGAATGCTTTTGTTGATGACGAAGTTGCAATGAACCGCCGTTTCTTTTTCCGTGGGGGCTGCTACCGGCTGTTTTCCGCCGGTAGTCTTTTTCGTAGGTGACAGCAACCCGTCCAGTCCGCCTTTCATGCTGTCTTTCAGTAAATCGCTCTTGCTCATATCGGGATTATTTTAATTTCAGTACCTCTTGCGCCAGTGCCATGTAGTCCTTGGCTCCGTTGCTGTTCCTGCTATACTCGAAGATGTTCTTGCCCTTTATGGGAGCTTCGGCCAAAGATACGTTATCCCGTATAACGGTCTTGAACACCTTTTCGCAGAATGAATCCTTGACGAGTTCGGCCACACTTTTGTTCAGTGTCTTGCGTTTGTCGAACTGGGTAATTACAATGCCACCAATAGCGAGTTTCGGATTCAGGCGTTCCTGGACGGTGGCAATCACATTCATGATCTTGGCCATGCCGCGCATGGCGAGGAATTGTGCCTGTACCGGGATAATCAGGTAGTCTGCGGCGGTAAGGGCGTTCAGCGTCAGCAACCCCAACGAGGGCGGACAGTCGATAAGGATATAATCGAATTTCCGGTTTTCGAGCAACTTGCCAATCAGGCCGTTCAATATCAGTTCCCGTCCCGGCTCGTTGATGAGTTCTGCCTCGGCAGCCGAGAGGTCGAGGCAGGACGGTACGACGGTTACACCTCCTGCCGTTTCAACTAATGGCAAGGGGTATTTGCCTTTCATCGCCCCGTACACCGTCTGTTCTTCCTCAATGGAGAGGCCGAAGGATTCCGTAAGGTTCGCCTGACCGTCCATGTCGATAGCCAGCACGCGCTTTTTCTTTTGCTGCAGGGCCGCAGCCAGATTGATGGTGGTGGTCGTCTTTCCGACCCCTCCCTTATGGTTCAAGACCGCAATTATTTTTGTCATCGTTTCACTCTTTTATTCCACTTGCAAAGTTAATACTATTTTTCGTAAATACTAAAATTAGTATATACTAATTCACTAAAAACTATTGTTTTAGCAGTGTAGTATTTTAGTATTTACTACTATACTAAAATAAAGTTTGACTAAGAGTAGTATATCCTACATTCGCAGACGAGTGGCTTACTAATCTACTACATATAGGATATACTACATTTAGTATTCGCTTATTTTCAAAGGTTTACTCTCTTATCAGAAAGGCAAATCCTCCTTTTCGTCCTGCGGGAAATCTGCAGGAGGAACGGGTGCGCCGTCTGCTCCGCTTACTGCATTGTCCTCTCCGGCTGCCGCGCCTTCCCGCCTTCCGGTATTGATAAAGGCAATACTCTCTGCCGTGATGGAGAGCTGTATCTGGCTCTCGCCGTTCTTGTCTTTCCACAGGGAAGATGACAGCGTGCCGTCAACAAGTATGAGTCTCCCTTTCGTCAGATATTCGGACAAGCGGATATGGTTGTCCTTGTTGCTGCGTACCCTTATCCAAGTGGTGATGTTTTGCCCCTTTGAATAATCGTCAACGGCTATGTCCATAGCCATGAATGAGCCGTGTGCTCCTGAAATTACTTGGCAATCTTTGCCGATGCGTCCGATAGTGTGAACATGTAACATAATAGAAAATTGTTTGTGGCAAGGTGGTTGGTCCTGCCGTTACCTAACTGTTTATTTTTTCCCTCTTTTCGGTTCCTTTCTCTGCCTGAACCGTTCCGGGATTTTATAGATGCGGTACCCGGCTGCCGGTACAGCTTCATACGACGGCTTTTCTTGCCAATTACTCTTCGTAGAAGGAAGAATTTGCAAGAAATACACTTCAAGCCGCCGGATCAAGCGCGGCAGCCTACCTTTGCATCTGAAAAATCGGACGGTGACGGCAGAGAGGAGACCGTAGAGGTTATACATATAATTGATATAAAGGGAAGAGGGCTTCGCCCAAGTATAAGAGCAGAGGAAAAGAGAGAGGTATAAAAGGAAACCGCCAACGGAGTTGCGGTAATTTACAAACGGGTATCGTGCCCTTCACCGACGATGTTGTCATAGGCACGATACCTTATCATAGCTTATTTTGTCAGAACCGGTATCTCAAAGGGAGGAATGCAGCAAATCGCCCATCCTTTGTTCTGGCAAAGTACAAAACCCTCTGACGATAGTATCTCCGTTTACGCCTTCAAGTCCGGCGAACATTTGTAATGCGTCAAACCCTCTGTCGAACTGTTCCATGATGACGGCGGGGGCAAAATGGATAATCCCGTGAGGGTAGCTTTTCGATGTGCCAATCCACCCGCGCAAATAATCATCGAAACAGCCTTCTGCTCTTGACGCATGGAACTCTTGTGAATGGGAACTGCAAATGGTTTTACCGTAGATTTCGTCTCCTAAAATTAAAGTTCCCGTTTGCGGATTGTACATAAAACGCCGATTGGTTATTTGAAGAATATCTATGATTTCCCATTTGACATTGATAACCATCAGGATTTTTTCAACCTGCCTTTTCATGCGTTTGCCTGTTTTACAATTTTTCTTGTCCATCACTTGTCTTTTATGCCGTGAAACATCTGCTTTTTTACCCTTTTTTCGATTCTTCTCTCTGTCTGAACCGTTCCGGGATTTTACAGATGCGGAACACGGCTGCCGACAGGGCTTCATACGGTGGGTTTCCCGGCCAATTACGCTTTCATGGAAAGGAAGAATTTGCGGGGAATGCACTTCAAGCCGCCGGATCAAGCATGGCAGCCGACCTTTGCATCTGGCAAACCGGACGATACCGGCAGAGAGGAGACCGGAACAGACCGGTAAATATGATGGTAAAAAGGGAGTACGGCTTTGCCTGTATAAATGCAGGGGAAGCGAAGTAGAAAAGGGTCCGGCTTGGGCGGGTCAGGCAAGGGTCTGCCGGGGCAAACATGAAAGGGATTCTCCTTATCCGCTCCACGCCTGAATTTCGACCGGGCGGAATGAAAGCGCGGAGCGAATAAGAAGTATCACCGTTTGCCCTTGACGTGGCAGGTCACAAGGGAAAGATACGGAACAGAGGCGGAAAGTCCGAAACCAGCGGCATAAAGACCGGTCGGGCTGTGGAATACCGTGTTGTTTCGACAGGTCGAAGCTCCGGCATGGAACGGCACGATCCGGGCTGCCGCCGGTTTTGAACGGCCTCCCGTACCTTTCCCTGACGACTTGTTACGGCACAGACTTTCCACTGGTTCACGGGGTTGGGAAAGCCGGCGTATAATAGGGAAACAGCCTGAAGGTAAAAAAGGAGTAATCGTACTATAAAAGGTATCGGTTGCCCCGCAATCCGTCCGGAGGGCTTTCGCCCATCGGACAGACCACAGAGGTTATCGGCTTATAGTTTGGGCTTGTTCTTCGGGAGAATGGGGCAAGAAAGTATTATTCTGTAAAATGGCCCCAGCTCGGTCTTTACCGGGTCTTTCGATACCAAGAATGTTGCGCTCTCCTTGACCTTCGCTATATCCAAAATGGTCTTACAGATGTACTTATTCCTCAAACGTGTTCCTCCCCTGTTGAACTGCAGCGGAAAACCTCGCTTGTCAGTGGTTTTGTGCAGAAACCACTCTTTCGGGTTGTTTTCATCACAGCCAAACTCCAGTCGGTCGTTCATTGTGATATTCATTTCTTTTGCCAATTTGGTGGATAGATACATGTTGCCGGTAACGCTGTTGAACCTTATGCTTCTTTTACCTACACGGTTTTCTCTTGTCCGGCAATTCTCGACGTTGTAAATTACAAATTTCATTTTCTTGAATTATTTACGGGTTATACAAATTACATGCTTACGTGGGCGTACCTTTTGGAAAATCCTTCGTGATTGCGGATAGTGTCGGTTATATCGCTTATTCTCCGGTGTATCGCACTTGCGGAAATGCCTGCATAGGCGGAAAGGTGTCTGTATGAACATTTCGCCTCGTACTCTTTCAGTCTGAAAAGCTCGTAGTCCGTTTGGGGATATTTCTTCTTCACAAACAGCAGTATGTCATACACCAGCTTGTCGGAAGCTGCCAGCACCTCGACGGACGGTGTTTCTTCTTCCTGCATGAGCAAAAAGAAATGTTCGTTGTCGGGGAAACAGTAACAACTATCCTTGTGAATACATTTCAGTCTGCACTTTTTGTACACGCCGAAAAAATAAGGCTCGAAGCTCTCGACAGGTATTTCCGAAATCACGACTTCCCGTTTCATCGCCAAATAGGCGTCGTGAAAGGCGTCCTCGTGCAGGTAACGTCCGAATATGTTACGCAATCTCTGATAGTTGTAAACGAACCAGTTGTCAAAAAGCGAATTTTTTTTCATGTTTCAATTTGTTTTTAAGTTTTTTTTATTTCCCTCCGGTTCGAGCGATTACCGGAAAGTTCGATTCTTTTTTCTGCCTCGTCTTTGCATCACGGGGTTTGCAGCAAGGATTCCATGAAAAATACTCTTGGAATGGAATGAGAAGGAAGATTTTTCATCAGGAAAATCGAAGATGGGCCTTGAGGCAAAGTTTTGAGATGCAATCAACTTTGCGGAAAAAAGTGTCGGGCTTTACGGTCGTCGGTTCGTGATAGCATCTCAATCTACAAAGGGGGGGGAAGCGAAAGCCTGCCTATAAAAGACAAGGTGTGTGGTATAAAAGGAGTGGCTGGAGGTACAAGGGGAAGATTCCGTTACAACCGGGTATGGCCGTGGCAGACCGGAAGGTGAAAAAATCCCCTGTCCGGTGTTGTAACCGAACAGAGGGAAAAGGTTAAATCTATGAATTATGGTCATGCCGCTTTGTCGGTGGCCTCGTGTTCGGAAAGGGCGGACTGCGTGCGTTCCGCCTCTTTCATGCTTTCGTCGATCCGATGCTGTAAAGCGTTGCACTCCTGTTTGAGCCTTGCCAACTCGTCCGCCTTGCTCCACTTGCGGGCGATGATTCCCTGCAAAGCGGGTATCTCGCTCTCCAGCTTGGCTATCTTCTGCCGTTGTTCCTCAATCATGCCGGGCAGCTTGGCGAGGGCGGCTTGCGGGTATCGGGAGGATTCCACGAAGCCCAGAGGCAATGCTCCCGATATGCCACAACGGTATTTCAGTCCGCTTACGCCCTCGACGAGGAACGTGTTGCGGTAGAATGTACCGCCCATGTCATACTCGCTGTACACCGACAGGTTCAATCCGGCATACGTGCCTATCGTACCGATTGCCCCGTTGCGGTAGGTCTTGGAAATGCGGTGCAGCTCCCGTCCGGTCTCTTCCGCCGTGGCTTGTGCGAGGTTCAACAGCCGGGTCGTCCGGTCTCCGGTGTAAGAGGTGATATATTCCCAGTCCTGCGTCATGCGTGCCGCCGCACTCTCGGCCTTTGTCATGTCTTCCCGGTTGGCCGCAATCTTACGCTCGGCCCTGATACGGTCTTTCTTGAAAATGGCCTGTTCCTTTTCGAGCTGCATAATCTTGTTGTCGAGCTTCGTTTTCTCCAACAGGTCGGTATTTCCCGACAGGAGAGCCACGAACTCGGCGAAATTCATGCCGTTATCCTCGTCCATAGCGTCCTCGTCGATACGGCGCACAGCAATCGTACCGTTGTTAATTTGGTTGATGAACATTTGCTTGGTTTTCAACAGGTTAAATTTGTAAGCGTCGAGCGTCTTTTCCGTTCCGTAAATCACCACGTCCACGGTATTGTTTCCCCAGAGCTTAACGGTGTTGCCTTTGCGTACCGCACGACCGTTGCGCTGCTCCATGTCGGCGGGGCGATCGGGTAGGTCAAGGGCATTACTGCCCTCTTCCCCCCTCAGAACCGTACGTGAGGGTTTCCCCTCATACGGCTCAAGCTTTTCAAAGTCTCTGTTCGTGTGCAGAGACCGGCTCATCCTACTTCTTGTTTCCATTGTTTTTACGGGATAATTTGAAACATTCATCATGAACCAACAGATTGCATTTCCGTCCGTCTTGTACGGTCGGCATTACATTCCATGCCTTATGCGTGTCAATCGGTTCACCACATATCGGACATTTCCGACCTTGCTTTTCCCATAGGTAAAGCAGGGATTTACGTCCTTTCAGCGTCACAAGCATCTTTGACTTCATTCTTTTATTGAAGTACAGGCGGCAGTCTGCGTCAAACGGATTCATGTCCCCCTTTATCTGCGTATATTGCAGAAAAGGAAACGAAGATGCCAGTTTCAACAAGGTAAGTTGGTCTTCTTTGCCGTTTGATTTCTTGAACTTAGCCGCAAAAGTCCAGCTGTTCCCTCGGATATTGTGCCAATAGCGGTCTTTTATCCACTGTTTCCCTTTCTTGGAATGACGGCGTTTAGCCCATTGCCACAAGGCGAGAAATATCTGATGGTCGATTCTGTGAAAAGAATCACGTGTCGCCCCATGCTGATAATATGCTCCCCATCCTCGAATTTTAGCATTCAACATCCTGATTAATGATTCCTGCTTGCAACCCTTATGACCTTTTGTCACCTTACGGATATTCTCCATAAAGCGTTTTTCGGCTTTCTTGGTCGGCTTGGTCAATATTTCATTGCCGAATTTGCGGATGTTGAAACCGAGAAAATCGAAACCGTCACGGATATTGGTTATCACCGTCTTTTCTTCTGATAAGGTCAGACCTCTTTCAGACATAAAGTCGGCTACCAATGGCTTGATTTCCTTTTCAAGTGTTTCACGGTTCTCGCAGGTAATTATAAAGTCATCAGCGTAACGGACAAGATTCACCATTGGCGAATATAACTTACCTTTGATTCTAACTCGTTTATATTTCTCTGCAAGGACTTTCTGCAATCCGTCCAATGTCATATTGGCAAGCGTGGGAGAGATAATGCCACCTTGTGGCGTTCCCTCCTCTGTCGGGAACATCTGTTTGTTGAAGATATAGCCGCATTTCAACCATTTTCGGAGTATTGCCTTGTCCATAGGGATGTTGGCAAGCAGCCATTCATGGCTGATGTGGTCGAAGCACCCCTTTATGTCACCCTCCAGAATCCATTCGGGAGAATAGCCTTTTCGGAGAATGTTATGGCATTGCATTACCGCGTCCATACAGCGGCGTTCCTTGCGGAAACCGTATGAACGTGAGTCGGCTGTTGTTTCCGACACTGGTTCTAATGCCATAAGGTAGAGTGCTTGCATGGCTCTGTCTTTCATTGTCGGTATTCCCAACGGTCGCAGTTTGCCATTACTCTTTTTGATGTGGACTCTTCTCAATGGCTTCGGCTGGTAGCCTCTGCGTTTGAGTTCGCTTATCGCTTGTGTTTTTGCTTCGGGTTTCTCCCATGTTTCCATGTCCACTCCGGGGGTGTTGCCACCTCCGTTAGAAGTAACTCTCTTTACGGCTAAGGCTTTTGCGTAAAAAGAGTGGGTCAGCGTCCACTGCAAGGCTTTCACCTTGTTGTATCTGCCTTCCTTCTGAGCCTTTACAATTCGTGCTTGTAGCTTTCTGACAGCCAACTCCGCTTTAGTCCAGTCTATTCTGTCCCAAAGTGTTTGCTGATTGTCAGCAGGCGCACACGATGTCTTGTTTTCGTTCATTTGCTTTCCTCCTTTTGAAAGTTCTAAAAGTTAATTGTAAAGAATCACCATTTGACAACATTCGGTTTGATTGCCTACCTAATGTCGTCACAGAAGTCTGCCCACTTTCGTGTCGGATGATGTCGCCCACATCAGCCCGTGATGTCGGTTCAATCCGTATCCGCTCCATTACAGAACGGCATTCGCTTTTTCTGTTATCTTATACCTGCACACCATTCGGCTTTCATTGCTGTCAGCTTACCTGTCATTTTTACATGACAGGAGATATACAGGCTTACCATGTTCCACATAGATAACTAACGGATAGGTTAGGTTCTGTCTCATCCTCCGGCGGTGCTTATATCCGTGTAATCCTACCATGGAGAGGATTAACCGACCGCTTCCCTTTTGGGTAGAGTGTGCCAGTATCTTACACTCTTTCGTGACATTACGAAGTTTACTAACAGTTCGCTTGCGCTAACCATACTATCCAGCCTCGCCACTCTACGGTATGATACTAACCGTACTTGACTTCCCCTCACGGTTCTGTCTTGTCTTGCGAAAGTGTACTTCGTCCCGACCGCTTAATACAACATTAAGGTGCATCGGTCGGTAGGCTACCGCTGACGGAACAGCGGGTTAAAGCTGATACCCGTAAGTATCATTCCAACAATTATCTATGCGACTTCATGTCGCACCCAAGGTATCTCCAGATGATGCACCGCAACGGCCCTTTCTTGGGCGTTTACTCCCGTTCCCAACATCGAGGTAGAGCCGAACAACACCCGTACCCTGCCACTGTTCATGTCCGCAAAAAGTTTCTTTCTCGCCCGTTCGGTCTTGGCGTACTGGATAAACTGGATTTCATCGGCAGGAATCCCCATTGCCACCAGCTTGTCCTTGATGTCGCTATAGATGTTCCACTCGTTCGGCTTGTAAGTGGCAAGGTCGCTGAAGACGAACTGTGTACCACGATTGGCATTTGAACTTACATAATAATCATAAATAGTTCTTGCGCAAATCGAAGCCTTGTTGTTCGGGTCATCAGTAAACTTATCGCCCAACAGACGCATATCAAGAGACATCTTACGGGCCACGTTGGTAGCAACAAGCATTTTTGCCTTGTCGAGATTGTCCGGCTGCGGAATATCCAACCCCAAATCTTCCCATTGTCCGCTGTGCGCAAAGGCGACGAGCCGCCCGATCATTTCCTCCTGTTGGATAGTGGGTGCATGGGAAAGGAAACGCACGTTTTTGTCCGGCACATCGAGGTTTATCATATCGGCTGTACGATAGTCGGTAATCTCCCGCAGGAACATCGCCAGTTCCGGCACTTTGATGTAAGTGCGGAAACGCTCTTTGCGCTTTATCGTACCCGTTACGTTCAGCTCGTAGTCGGCGGCCTTTTTCGTGAAGATAGCCGCCCAAGCGTCGAAACAGCTTACTTGTTGCCGTTTGAGTTCCCTTGGACGCAGATATTTGAACATCACGTACAGTTCGGTCAGCGCATTGACGACCACCGTACCCGACAGGAACGTAGCCCCCAAGTCCTTTCCCGTGCGGCGTTGAATGTCCCGAATGGCAAACAAAAGGTTCATCGCCCTTTGCGAGCCTTGCGCATTGCCGATGCCCGCTACTCTCGTGTGGCGTGTCTGGAACATCAAATTTTTATAGCAGTGGCATTCGTCTACAAAAATGTGGTCTATGCCCATCGAACGGAAATCGATGGTATCGTCTTTCCGGAGGTCTATCTTCATCTGCAGTTCGGCGAGCTTGGCTTCAAGGTTCTGTTTCCGGGTTTCCAGTCCTTTCTGCATCCTGCCGCTCCGGTAACGCATAGTGGATTGCTCCAGCACTTCGAGGCTGCGCTCCACATCGGCCAGTTCTTCCGAGAATATGTCGTACATGGTTTCTTCGGATTGCGGAATCTTGCTAAACTGGTCGTGTGTCAGGATAATGCAATCCCAGTTGTTGTTCTTGATTTTTGAAAACACTTCCTTGCGGTTGGCGGGGGTGAAATCTTCCTTGCCCGGATAGAGCACCTTGGCCGTGGGGTATGCCTTTCGGAATGTATCGGCAATCTCGTGTACATTGGCTTTCAGCCCGATAATGAGGGGTTTCTGCACCAGTCCGAGACGTTTCATTTCGTATGCGGCCACGCACATAATCATCGTCTTGCCCGTGCCGACCTCGTGCCAGCAGATACCGCCGCCGTTCTGCTTAATCATCCAGATAGCGTCTTTCTGTGAGGGATAAAGTTCTTTGTACGGGAACAGCTCGAAAGAGAGGCCGGGGAACGTCTGCGCCGAGCCGTCGTAGTGCGGACGCACGTAACAATTGAAGCGCTCGTTGTATGTCCTTACCAGTTCGTCCCGGACTTCCAAAGGCTCATCGTCAAGCCACCGGTTGAAACGGTCTCTAATTTCCTGTATCTTGGCGGCGGCCTCCTGCATGGCTTCCTCGTCCGGCACACGTATTTTGCTGCCGTTCCGGTATTCCTCTTTCGTTATCTCAGGTACGGTATCGTGCAGGGCGTGTACAAACAAGTCCTCGCCGTTGTAATTGCGCACGGAATAGGTATTGTATGCCACGGGCGAATATCCCTGCAGCCGAATCAAGTAGGTATCGTTCACGTCGAAATACATCACGTCCGCACCCACTCCGAATAGGTCGGAGGCGAAATCGGCGTACAGCTTCGTATCTATCCACCGCTCGCCCATGTTGATGTCGAGTTCTTCATAGGGTATCGGTTCGGGTATGGTGTTCTCCAGTGCCTTTGCGGACGCTTCGGCCCATTCTTTCTCCTTGCCTGCGAGATTCGGGAGAAAGGAAAGCGTCTCTTCCTGCTTGGCGATGATGTTTCCGGAGAGGAACTTTCCTTTGTGCTCCCATTCCCCATTGGCCGGATTGTAGAAAATTTCCCCTTGCAGGGCTTCGATGATTTCTTCTTCCTCCTTGTTCGTGGCTTGTGCCATGTAGCCCATATCGACCTTGCCGTAAAAGTTCAGGCTGCTTGCCAAGGCTTCCACGGGGGACAGCGTTACGGCGGTGTCTATCTTCTTGAAAGCTACAGGTTCACGCATAACGTCGGCTTTGAAGATGTCCCTGCCGACCTGCATTTCTATCGTGAACACCTCCGTACCGAGGCTGTCGAGCAAGATAAACTCCTTGTTGTCGTTGTCGTGGAAAAATCCCCATTTGGCAATAAAAGCGTCGTATAGGGTGTTGAGTTGTTTACGCAGTTCCGAGCACTCCTTTTGTTCTTCCCGTTCCCTGCCGGACAGCTCGAAATACACCTTGCGTATGGGGAAATAGTCGGCGGCCCTGTCCGTATTTACCTTGCCCTCGTCCACGGGTACGAAATCAACGGCTGTCTCCGTGTAACGGCTCGACTTACGAAACCGAAGCGTACCTACCTGCCCCTCGAAAACGACCATTGCGCCGTTCTTCATCCATGTTTCCATGTCCTCCGTGTAGGCACGTATGCCTTTGACCGTCTGCGGCTCGCCGAAAAGAGACATCTGCACGGGGGTGTTGTCCTGGCCGTGATTGGCAAAAAGAGCCTTGCGAAAATAGCGGTCGAAATCGTATTTGAGCAGTGCGGAAAGGTATTGGGACATGGCGTTTCCATCGCCTAACCACTGGTATTTGCGGACGTACTTACCGAACTGGTTCAGCGCAATGCGACTGTCCGTGGCAAGGGCGGTCTTGGGGAGGGTAAAGATTTTGTTCGCATAGTCGGTCATCGTTCCTGCCGTGTCGACCTTTTCCTTGGAGACCTGCAAAAACATCTTCTCCCGTAACGAGAGCGTCGCCTTGCGGCTGTGCTTTTGGAATATCAAAAGGTCGCTCCCTACCTCTATGCCGCTCGTCTGCATGAAAAGGGTATCGGGTAGCCGTAAGGCCGTTATGAGGTCGGCATGATTGACGAGGTACTCGCGCACGAACTTGTTGCCCGGCGTGTCGGCAATTCCTCTCGGCGCAACGAACGCCAGCAGTCCGCCCTCGTTCAACAGTTCCATTGCCTTGACAAAAAAGTAGTTGTGTATGGTCTTGGCTGACTGTTCGTACATGCCGCCTTTCTTCCACATTTCCGCATCGAACACCCGGAAATTGCCGAACGGGATATTCGAGGCGATAACATCGAAGCTCTCATGCTCCAGATGCTGGTCGGCTATCGTCTCGAAGCCTGCCGTTACCGTGGTCGCCTCGTCATACAGAAGCGACAGGATAAGCCCCGTAAGACAATCTTTTTCAAAAGCGTAGCTGCGAGTGCCGGGCATGGAGACGGGCAGAAAGCCGCCAATTCCCGCACTGGGTTCAAGAAAGGTACTCATTTGCAGGCAGTTATCCTTGAATGTAGCGTGTATCTGCCGGGTTACTGCGTCCACGAGGAATTTCGGTGTGTAAAAAGCAGTCAGGACGGAGGATTTTATACTGTTGATGACGGCTTGCCGCATGGCGTCGTCATAATAGGGATATGCGCCTATCAAGTCCTGCAGCTTGCGGATAGGCTCGGCCACATCATCGCTGACGGTATGCTCCGTTCCTATATTCAATACATCTTTAATCCCCCCGAAACCGGAATATCGGGATAATACCTCTTTCTCTTCGTCAGTGGCTTGTCGGTCGTCGATACGGACTTTCATTGCCGTTGCAATGGCTTCCACGTTTGCCACCAGTGATTTTAATTTGCTGTAACTCATAATTTAACCTTGTTTGTTTCCCTTTATTCGGCCTGTTTGCGGCCTCCGGGATTATTTTTCTGCCTCTTGAAGGTGGCAGGGACAATCGGACAAGGCTGAAGCGAAAAAATACGCTCGACAACGGAGAGGAAGATTTTTGCGCCTCACTCGCGGCGCAGCCGGCATTGGCAAGATTGGAACGGCCCGTTACCTTCGCGGAAAAATAATACCCCGCAGGTCGCTGCAAGGCTGGGCACGGAAACCGACAGCTAAAAGAGGGAGGAAAATGCGTACAAGGGAGAAAGGACGGAACGGGTATAGAAAAGGGAGAAAGCGTCGTACAACGGGGAATGCTGCCGACAGACCGGAAATCCGGAGAAGATGGGATAAGACAAGGGAATCCTGTGCATAATCAAAAGAAAAACTTACCCCTGTAACCGATTATAATGAATAACCTATGACTGAAAAGAATACTCCCATCTTATCTCCCGAATATCTCGATTTCAGAAACGAGATAACCTCCCGCATCCGGTCGCCCCAATACGAGGCATTGAAGGCCGTAAACAAAGAGATGATCGCCCTGTATTGGGAAATCGGCAGGCGGATTACCGAACAACAAGCGGCCTTGGGCTGGGGAAAATCCGTCATGGAGAACCTTTCGCGGTACATACAAAAGGAGTTTCTGGGTATAAAGGGATTCGGTGTTTCCAACATGTGGGACATGGCCCGTTTTTATACCGAATACCGGTCGAATGAAATTCTCCAACCGTTAGTTGGAGAAATTAGCTGGTCGAAGCACATCGTCATTCTGACCAAGTGCAAAGAGATGCAACAACGGCAATTCTACATCTTGTCAACCAAGAAATACGGCTGGACGAAAGATGTACTTATCAACAAGATAGAAGCAAAGACCTACGAAAATTATCTGCTCGGTCAGAGCAACTTCGACATGACCTTGCCGGAGAAGATAAAGAACCAGGCCATACTTGCCCTGAAAGACGAATATACATTCGACCTTGTGGGCCTTTCGAAAGAACATTCCGAATACGAACTGGAACAAGCGATTATAAAGAATATCCGCGCGTTCCTCATGGAGTAGCGAGATATTCAGTTTTTTCTAACTGAAAGTGAGTACAGAAATGTTATCATAGCATGGCAGAGACTATTTGTCAATCCACTCTTTTAGCCGTTGAGCCTTCTCTTTACTAACGGTTATTTTTGTGTTCGGATACCCTTTTAAGCGGACAATAAGTTTCCCTCCGAAATAATTAGAAAGAAACAATACGTATTCTATGTTAATTATGTATTGGCGGTTGGCACGGAAGAAGCAATCAGGATTGAGTTGCTGTTCGAGTTCGTCCATTGACATATTGACAACTTCTGAAGTTCCATTATTAAGACGAAGGTATACCGTCTTGTTTTCGGTTTCGATATGGTTGATGTCCGAAACACGTACGGTCTTATACCCGTCACGATAGGGCAACAGGAAACGTTCCCGATAGCGGAACTGGTTCTTCTGCAACGAATCGAAAAGCTGCCGGAGATTTTCGTCAGCATAATTCTTGCCAGCTTTGGTAGCTTTATCTATGGCAGCTTCAAGTTCATCGGCATCCAAAGGCTTCAGAAGATAGTCAAAGCTATTGAACTTGAAAGCCTGTACCGCATATTCATCGTATGCGGTGGTGAATATGATTGGAACGGTTGCCGGAGCATATTTAAGCGCTTCAAAACTCAGGCCGTCAGTAAGGCGGATATCCGCAAGGATGAGGTCTGTTGTTTTGCCTGATTGGAAAAAATCGACCGCCTCTTTGATATTTGTAAGTGGTCCTTCAATTATAAACGTCGTATCAATGTCGTTCAGCAATCTAATGAGACGCATGGCATTGCGCTGTTCGTCTTCAAGAATCAGTATCTTCATAGGGACTGTTTTTTTATGATGGGCAAACTCACCGAATAGAAGTTCTCGGCATTTTCTATCTTGACTTTTTTATCGCAGAGCAACGAATAACGCTCTATTATGTTTTTATGACCCAAGCCGGTCGATTCCATTTTTGAGAGCAAGGAAGATTTAAGGTTGCGCACTGTGATATAGTCGTCAGACAACGTGATGTCAATAAACAACGGATTTTCCATCGAAAAACCGTTATGCTTTATTGCATTCTCCACAAGAAGTTGCAACACGGCCGGGGGAAGGTATCCTTTGCATTCTTTCAGTTCGAGGCTGATGTTCGTGACGACCCCTCCGACGTGGCGCACCTGCATCAGATACAAGTATGATTCAAGGAACTTTATCTCATCTCTGACGGGAATCAGATTCCGGTCCAGATTGGTGATGATGTACCGGTACACTTTCGACAGGTTACTCAGGAACTTGCCGGCAAGTTTGGTATCTTCCTCTATCAATTCCAGCAGGTTGTTGAAGTTGTTGAACATGAAGTGCGGATTAATTTGCAGCTTCAGCGAGTTGAGTTGCGACTGTAAGGCAATCTCCTTCTCCTTCATCAGTGCCATTTCAAGAGCCTGCTTCTCATCGCGCGCCCTGATGTATGACTGGAGGAAGAATGTGTTGGCATAAACGCTTGATATGAAAGTGGCTATCATGGCAAAAGTGTAAGCCCCCTTCATGTTGATCAGTTCGTCAAGAAGCCCGTTGCCGGTTTCATCCCACAAAAGATTGAACAGAGATGTCATGCCGAACGCAACGAGGTTATTCAGCGTCAAAAGACAGGAAGCATAGACAATCACCCACACATAAGATGTTCTGAACGGCAAAATCTTAAAAACAAGGTAAGAGAACCCCAAGGATATGTAGGTAAAGAGCATACACAACAAAAAATCGACGACATAATCGACTGTCGCCATTCCCGGTAATTGGTTGGCGGTTTCGTCATCAAGAATTAACCATATAATAAGGTAGAGGATATAGGAAACGAGCGATAGCAGGAAGCCGTTCCGCCAGTTCATTATTTTTACATTTTCTTTGATCATATTTGGTTGCAAAGTTACTTCATGTTGCAAAGGTACGACTTTGCTTTTTCATTTGATAGGTCGAAACCGGATGAAACAGACAAAACAGCAGTTGAAACAGATAAAAGGAGTGTCGAGACAGATGGTTCTATCATTTATACTGTATTCGATGCTTGCATAATGAACGTAGATTGCCAAAACAGGGTATGATTTTGGTAATCTGTAGGAAGGTGACGCATCAAGAAGCATGGCTTAACTGCCCAAAGATGTGCATCTTTGAAAAGAGCATTTACAATGACATTTCAGAAGCCATTTTAGCTGTTTTATAAATGTTTTTTTCCGTTTCGACTGCATGCCGGTTGTCGGCAAATTGGGTATGGAATATCTTTGCAGCCAAAATTGGCGACTTATGATTATTGAAACAGAACACCTTATCATCAGAGATTTTCAGGAGAAGGATGCCGTTGGTTTGCTGGAATACCTCTCCCATCCGCGTGTCAACTGCTTCGTGAGCGAACGCTTGTGCTCTGAAGAGTCTGCACTGGCTTATATATCCAATACTCCAAAGGAGTTGCTGCGCTATGCCGTGTGCCTGAAGGAAGACGATTTCATAATCGGTGATGTTTTTGCATTGCGTGAAGAAGCCGACACATTCAACGTGGGCTGGCATTTCAACCAACGCTTCGAGGGCAAGGGATTGGCGCATGAAGCGGCAACGGAATTTCTGGATTACCTTTTCCGTGAAGCAGGCGCACGTCGCATCTACGGCTTTGTGGAGGATGACAACCTGCGGTCGAAAAGATTGTGCGAACGTCTCGGAATGAGATATGAAGGATGCATGAAGGAATTCATATCGTTTGTGTGCCATCCCGATGGAACACCACGGTATGAGGACACCTGCATTTATGCGGTATTGAATAAGGAATGGAAAAACAATAAGAACAGATGATGAATAGAAGAACATGGATAGCCGGCATCACGGTAACAAGCCTGCTGGCTGCATTATTGACAGCCTGCAAACAAGAACAGAGGGAACAGGAAATGAGACAGACATTGCCCGTCATGGTGGTTTCTTCCCGGGCAGTTGAATTTCAAGAAAGTTATTCCGCCTCCATCCGTGGGCGGCAGGATGTGGACATAGTACCCCAAGTGTCGGGCCGTATCACCCGCCTGTGTGTGAAAGAAGGGGAGCAGGTTAAGACGGGACAAGTGCTTGCCGTCATCGACCAAGTGCCCTATCAGGCAGCCTTGCGCACCGCACAGGCAAACGTCAGCGCAGCACAGGCAAAAGTGGAAACGGCACGGATCGAGCTGCAAGGCAAGCAAGCCTTGTTTGATGAGAAAGTCATATCCGATTACGAACTCTCTCTTGCCCGCAACGGGCTGGCGGTAGCACTTGCCGAACTCGAACAGGCAAAGGCTCAGGAAACGGATGCCCGCAACAATCTCTCCTATACCGAGATAAAAAGTCCCAGCAACGGAGTGGTAGGCACGCTTCCTTTCCGCATCGGCGCACTTGTCAGTCCCGGCATGACGCAGCCCTTCACGGTAGTTTCCGACAATGCGGAAATGTACGCCTATTTCTCCGTCTCCGAAAACAAGCTGCGTCAGTTCAGGACACAATACGGTTCCATAGACAAGATGATTTCCCAAATGCCGGAAGTCGGCCTGCAACTGAATGACGGCACGTTCTACGGACGGAAGGGACGCATAGAGACTGTCAGTGGCGTGGTCAATGCCACCACCGGGGCGGTGCAAATCAAAGCCCGCTTCCCCAACCCCGACCGTGAGCTGCTGAGCGGCACCATCGGCAATATCGTCCTGCAAGGAGTGGATGCGGATGCCATCCTGCTGCCCAAGACCGCCACCGTGGAATTGCAGGACAAGATTATCGCCTACCGCCTCAGAAACGGAAAGGCCGAAGCAGCCTACCTGACCGTGGACCGTCTGAACGATGGTAACCACTTCGTGGTGAAGCAAGGTGTGTCCGTGGGCGACACCATCATCACCGAAGGGGTAGGACTTGTAAAGGAAGGAATGATTGTTACACCTAAAAACGTAACCCCATGAATCTACGATTTTTCATAGACCGCCCGGTATTCTCGGGCGTTATTTCCGTGGTGATTGTCTTGATGGGACTCATCGCCATCAAAGTGCTCCCGGTGGAGCAATATCCCGACATTGCACCGCCTACTGTCAACGTGTTCTGTACCTATCCCGGTGCGAATGCCGAAACCGTGCAGAAAGCGGTAATCGTCCCGCTTGAGGAAGCCATTAACGGAGTGGAGGACATGATCTACATGACCTCTACCGCATCCAACACGGGCGATGCTTCCATCAACATCTATTTCAAGCAGGGTGCCAACGCGGACATGGCGGCGGTGAACGTGCAGAACCGTGTGAATGGCGCGTTAAGCCAGCTTCCGGCGGAAGCCACCAAAAGCGGCGTCACGACAGAGAAACAGCAGAATGCCGAGCTGATGACTTTCGCGCTTTACTCACCCGACGACCGTTTCGACCAGACTTTCCTGAACAATTACATGAAAATCAATGTCGAGCCACGGGTGAAACGTATAGGCGGTGTCGGAAAGGCACAGCTGTTCGGCTCGAACTACAGTATGCGTTTGTGGCTCAAACCGGACAAGATGGCGGGGTACGGGCTTATCCCGGATGATATTTCGGCGGTATTGGCACGGCAGAACATTGAGGCCGCCACCGGTTCTTTCGGACAGAACTCCGACGGGGCAAACGAGTACACGATGAAATACCGGGGCAGGCTCTCGACTGCGGAAGAGTTCGGCGAACTGGTGGTCAAGTCCCTGCCCGGCGGCGATGTATTGCGATTGAAAGAGGTCGCGGATATAGAGCTGGGCGATGAGTATTACAATTATTCATCCGAAGTGAACGGACATCCGGCAGCCATGATGATGATAAACCAGAAATCCGGTTCGAACGCATCAAGCACCATCAATGAGATACACGAGGTACTCGATGACCTCAGCCGCGATTTGCCCGAAGGGGCAGAGTTTGTGGTGCTTACCGACACCAACAAGTTCCTGAATGCCTCCATCCATTCTGTCATCAGGACGCTTATCGAGGCGATACTTTTAGTCATCGTGGTGGTGTATGTGTTCTTACAGGACATCAAGTCCACGCTGATTCCCACGATTTCTATCTTCGTGTCCATCATCGGAACGTTTGCCGTAATGTCACTGATAGGCTTTTCCATCAACCTGCTTACGCTTTTCGCCCTTGTGCTTGCCATAGGCACGGTGGTGGACGATGCCATCGTGGTGGTGGAAGCCGTGCAGGCGAAGTTCGACGAGGGGTATCAGTCTCCGGTGCTTGCCGCCGATGATGCCATGAAGGGCGTGTCGTCGGCCATTCTGACCTCCACCCTTATTTTCATGGCGGTGTTCTTCCCTGTGGGCATGATGGGCGGTACTTCAGGGGCGTTCTATACGCAGTTCGGTATCACGATGGCGGTTGCCGTGGGCATTTCGGCCATCAATGCCTTCACCCTTTCTCCGGCATTGTGCGCCCTGCTGCTGAAGCCTTACATTGACGAGCACGGGAACACGAAGAACAACTTCGCGGCACGCTTCCGCAAGGCATTCAATGCGGTTTTTGACCGTTTGAGCCGTCGTTATGTGCGCGGTGTGCTATATGTCATTCATCGCAGGTGGCTGCTGTGGGGCACTATCGCGGTATCGTTCGGGCTGTTGGTGCTTTTTGTCAATACGACCAAGACCGGACTTATTCCTGAAGAAGATACAGGCACGGTCATGGTCAGCATGAACACGAAACCCGGTACATCCATGGCGCAGACCGGCAAAACCCTAAAACGTATAAACAGCCGTCTTGACAGTATCGCAGAGATTGAATACAACGGTACTGTGGCAGGCTTTTCTTTCAGTGGCTCGGGACCTTCGCAGGCCATGTCTTTTCTCACTCTCACGGATTGGGACGAGCGCAAAGGGGAAGGGCAGTCGGTGAACGATGTAATAGGCCGTATTTATGCCGCCACCGCCGATATTCCCGATGCCACCGTATTCGCCATGTCGCCCCCGATGATTGCCGGATATGGGATGGGCAACGGTTTTGAACTGTACTTGCAGGACAAAAACGCCGGAGACATAACCGCCTTCAGCCAAGTGACCGACCGGTTTGTGGAAGCGTTGTCGGGCAGACCGGAGATCGGTGAGGTCTATTCATCGTTCGCGGCTGATTATCCGCAATACTGGGTGGATATAGATGCTGCCAAATGCGAACAGTCCGGTGTGTCTCCTTCCGATGTCCTGTCAACACTCTCGGGATATTTTTCGGGAGAATATGTATCGAATTTCAACCGCTTCTCAAAACTGTACCATGTCACCATGCAGGCTCCTGCCGAATATCGCATGGACACCGAATCGTTGGACGGCATGTATGTCCGTACTTCCGACGGCTCCATGTCGCCGTTGAGCCATTTTGTCCGTCTTACCAAGACCAACGGTCCGTCGGACCTGACCCGCTTCAATATGTTCAATGCCATTTCCATCAGCGGGTCGCCGGCAACAGGATACAGTTCGGGACAGGTATTGAAGGCCATAAGGGAAACTGCCGACCACGTTCTCCCGTCAGGTTACACCTACGAGTTGGGAGGGTTGTCGCGCGAAGAAAGCAATACGACGAACAATGCCGTGTGGATATTCGTGCTGTGCATGGTCTTGATATACCTCATACTGTGTGCCCTCTATGAAAGCGTGTTCATCCCGTTTGCCGTGTTGCTGTCCGTGCCTTGCGGTTTGATGGGCAGCTTCCTGTTCGCGGGACTGTTCGGGCTGGAGAACAACATCTACATGCAGACCGGACTGATTATGATTATCGGGCTGCTTGCCAAGACAGCCATTCTGCTGACCGAATATGCCGGCAAGCGGCGGTCGGAAGGCATGACCCTCGCGCAGGCGGCATACAGTGCGGCAAAGGTTCGCCTGCGCCCCATCCTGATGACCGTATTGTCTATGGTGTTCGGACTCGTTCCGCTGATGATGGCTCATGGTGTGGGTGCCAACGGCAGCCGCTCGCTCGCCACGGGCGTAATCGGAGGTATGATAGTAGGTACGCTGGCACTGCTGTTCCTCGTACCGTCACTGTTCATCACATTTCAATATATTCAAGAACGGATTAAACGTAATTAAATGAAGAAGATCATCTTATTTACCATATCAACCTTGATGCTTACCGGCTGTGGCACATACAGCCGGTATCATCGGGCTGACATTCCGACAGAGAAGCTGTACCGGAATATCCCGGCTGGCATTGATACAACAACGCTTGCATCCATGTCATGGCGGGAGATGTTTACCGACCGTAAACTTCAGTTTTTGATTGAGACAGGACTCCGGCAGAATACCGACCTCAATGTGGCACGCCTGCGAGTGGAAGCGGCAGAAGCCGCCCTGATGACAGCCAGACTGTCGTACCTCCCTTCATTGGGAATCAGTGCGGAAGGCAGCGGAAACAAATATGACGGAGCTACGGCAAAGGCGTACAATGTGGGAGCGTCCGCAAGTTGGGAGCTTGAATTATTCGGCAAACTTACGGCAGCAAAGCGTGGTGCGGTTGCCGCATTGCAAGGAAGTCGTGACTACCGGCAGGCCGTACAGACACAGCTTGTCGCTACGATAGCGGACAGTTACTATACCCTCGCCCTGCTTGATGCGCAAAAGGTGATAAATCATCGGACTTTGGAAAACTGGCAGGCTACCGTGCGCACACTTGAAGCGTTGAAAAAGGTGGGCAAGGCGAATGATGCCGGTGTGTTGCAGGCAAGGGCAAACGTGATGCAGCTGGAATCATCGCAACTGGCTATATGCAAAAGTATCTCTGAGACAGAAAACGCCTTGTCGGCGATACTTGCCATGCCGTCGCACTCGATTGAGCGGAGCGATTTGGCAGAAGCGTCTTTCCCCGATACAATCTCTGTCGGAGTTCCTTTGCTGTTATTATCCAATCGTCCTGATGTTCGTCGGGCTGAAATGGAACTGGCTCAAGCGTTCTACGCCACCAATGTAGCCCGCTCGGCCTTCTACCCCAATATCACTCTTTCGGGTACATTGGGCTGGACCAACAATGGAGGCGGGGTAATCACCAATCCCGGACAGTGGCTGTTCAATGCAATCGCTTCGCTGACACAGCCGTTATTCAACCGTGGAACAAATATCGCTAATTTGAAAATTGCTCAAACCCGTCAGGAAGAAGCCAGATTGTTATACCAACAGTCATTACTGAACGCGGGGAAAGAGGTGAATGATGCCTTAACCGCATGGCAGACGGCAAAATCGCAATTTGAAATAAACACCCATCAGGTTGAAACCTTGCGTGAAGCTGTGCGAAAGACGGAACTGTTGATGCGCCATTCCGGTACCACCTATCTGGAAATATTAACTACCCAACAGTCACTCCTTGAAGCAGAGACAAACCGGTTGCAAACCAGCTTTGACCGCATACAGAGTATTATCAAACTTTATCATGCACTGGGAGGTGGAATATAAATTAGAATCGGGTATCGAAAATACCTTTTGACATTGATTACGGAATCAGAATTGCAATGGAAGTTATTAGTGGGACATGGAAAAGTTGTATCATTTTTGAGCTAAGCGATGGGGCTAAATGTCCGAGCAAATTACACAAATTGTTTCCTGAAGCCAATGCTCGTGTTATAAATCAGCAATTAAAGAAATTGGAAATGTATGGAATCATAGAGAAGAAAATATTTGCGGAACTTCCCCCACATTCCGAATACTCGATTACTCCGATAGGTGAAACCCTTTTGCCTATCATTGAGAAACTGGAAGAGTGGGGCAATTTCTTTCGTCCCAATATGGAAAAAATATTAGGAATGTCAGCAGACAAAATGTAATTCATTCCTTTGCTTATATATTACACAGTAATAAATTGCATAAATACATGAAAACAAGATATTTCGAGAAGACATTGAAACAGGTGAACGGCAGGTGCAAAGCTCCCGTGGCAGAGAAAACTGCCGGTTGTACAGGTATGTCGGAATAACCTTATCCCAATGAATATGGAAGCAAAGCTCTGGTTCATGGTTTTGTGCGGCCTTGCAGTCCTGCTGTCGTATCTTGCCGGTTTCTGGCGACGGAAGACTGCAGCTGCTGCGTTCGCAGCAGCACGCCGCTACCGCCAAAGAGCGCGACCGTTATTGCCGTCTGGCGGTACTGGCGGGCCATCGGGAAGCCTGCCTCATGTTCTGTTTCGCCCGTTCGGACTTTTTCGAGGACCATCAGCCGCTCAAGCCGTTCAAATCGCACGGAATAAAAGTCGCTTTCTATGGGTATTACTATCCTTCACGGTACGCCGACCTGATCGACGATGAACAGCGGGCGTTCTGCTGTTCCCTCTACCAGTTCAAAGAGGGCGAAAATCACGGTATCGAGTTTTTTAAGGCGTGCATGTCCGTCTTGAATTTGGCCGATGCCCCTTACCACATCCTGTTTATGCCGTGCAGCGACGAGTTCAAGTATGCCCGGCGATTCAAACGGCTCGACTGGTACATCACAACCCACCGGCCGGACCTAAGTTCGGGCTTATATGATGTCGATGTGTTCGAGTCACGCGACAGCTTGCACGAGGCGAAAGGCGGCGAAAACCGTATCCTCGAAAGGAACTACCGTATCACGGGGAATATCGAAGGGAAACAGATTATCATCGTGGACGACGTGCTGACAAGCGGACAGAGTATGGCCGACTACAAGGAGGAGATAGAAAGGTGCGGCGGCAAGGTGGTGGCGGCCATCTTCTATGGAAAAACCGTTACCCGGCCGCCTCTGCTTCTGATAAAGGCGCACGTGTGGGGTGGCTGCATCGTGAACAAAATCAAGGAACTGACGAAATGAAAGAATGACTATTGTTGAAATTCGTTTGAACATCATCGGGAAAAAGCCTTATCCTTTTTATCAAGGGGTGGTAGAAAGGGGACTTGAACACTTGGAAACGGTTTTGGAACATTGGAAAAAGAATATATGACATGGAAATAAAACTTATTACTTCTAACAAGAAACAATTCTTGGATTTGCTGTTGTTGGCAGATGAACAAGAAAGCATGATAGACAAATATCTGGAACGAGGTGAGATGTTTGCCCTCTATGATGACGGTCTGAAGGCTATCTCTGTAGTGACGTGTGAAGGAGAGGGTATTTACGAAATAAAAAACATAGCCGTTTGTCCCTCCTCCCAACGCAAAGGATACGGAAAACGGCTGGTTGATTATCTCTTTGGATACTATCAGGGCAGATGTTCCGTCATGCTTGTCGGTACGGGAGATACGCCATCTACACTCTCTTTCTACGAACATTGCGGCTTTCGTATCTCACACCGACTGAAAAATTTCTTCACGGATAATTACGATCATCCGATTTATGAGGATGGAAAGCTGCTTACCGACATGGTGTACTTGCGGAAAGATTTCTCTTAATTCATATTTTGAATGGAATCTCATTTTTCACATCATTTATTATAAGTGATTTGTGATTATTGAATTATATCTCTATTTTTGGAAACGTAATTTTAATTTTCCCGAAAAACCAAGAATAATAGGGACAAGTATTTTTAGTCATTACATTAAAACATTATAATTTATGAAGAAAATCGTATTGACTTGTGTCCTCGTTTTTTCAGCCTGCTGTGTGACCCTGTTTGCACAAAAGGACAAAAAAGAAAAGGAAACAGTGAAAATAGAATGTTGTTGCGAGGACTGTACCTGCCGCAAGTGTAAATGCGATACGGACTGCTCGGAATGCAGAGGTTGTCGCAAGAATGAAGAATGCAGAAGTTGCGTAGATTGTGATCATGAAGGTCGTTGCTGCGATTATCATCGTCATCACAAGAAACACAGAAGAGGCGGATGTTGCGGAGGATGTTAAACAATCGCTGCCCCAAATTATAAAAAGTGAGGTTGTTCACTTCAAACCGGCACAACCTCACTTTTTATGCGCAAAGAGGCGATGTCTCCGTATGCGGTCATTCCAACCAATGGAATCTTGAACAAAGCCTCCCAAATTTTCAACTGGCAATCCGTTTCTTTCAAATGCCGTTTTATCTCTCCGGTCCTGCATGAAAATAAACAGGGCGTTCTGCCGTATGCCATCGCATTTTGTGTAGAATCGGGTGTGCTCAATCTCCAAGAGACTTTCTTAAAAACAAGTTTTATTACTTGTTTCCTTTTCTCACCCTATATCCTGTCCACAGACACCATACGCATCCTCCTCCCACGAGGAAGACAAACACGTAAGTAGCCACGCTGCCTATGAACACCCGTCCGCTGTGTACTTCCAAAGCGAAGTTCCAAAGCGACATGGGTTGTGTGGAGAGTTCGCCGGGCTGGACAAGTGCATCCGTTCCCTCGTAATATTCCACCACGCATTCCTTTCCCTTGAAATCCGCACTGTAACCCGAAACGGCAAACTTGCCGAAAGGAGGACCGGCTGTATCTTCGGCTTCTTCTCCCGTGAAGTAGTCCGTTACCCAGCCCTGCTGTCTGTCCCAAACGAACAGGCCGCTGAACGAACCGGCCAGCCAGTTCCCCTGCTTATCCTTTTGCCAGACATTCAGCCCCATGACACTGACCGGGGGAGCTTCCTCCACCTTCACGGGAACGGCATCCGGTGAAGCCAGCGAATAAAAACCTTCGGAAGTGGAGAGCAGCCAGTCACCGCACATATCGTCATAGCGCACCATGCGCAGCTTGTCGTGCCAAGGATTAGGGCTGTCTAAGGAAGTGCCGGGCAGAGCGGGTGTCTTAGTCAGAGCCAACGGTATCATGACGGGTGGACGGAGACACCAGCCCGTAACGGCCACCAAGAGGGTCAGTATGATAGTGGTGCGTCCCAGCTTGTCGTGCCACAGCAGGGAGAGGCGTGTCCATCGGGCTTCGCCTTCCGTGTGCCGCCCGTGGCGGTGGCGGCGGCGCATGTCCTTGGGCAGCAGCCAGTAGGCAAGCCCCGTGAGGCACAGGAGAACCAGCACAACAGCCACCGCATCCACAACCAGCTTGCCTGCCGTGCCGAACAACTCCCCGCTATGCAACATCCACACCGTGCGGAAAAGCGTCACCTTCGGCTCGTAACCGTCGGGAACTTTCACCTGTATTTTCCGAAATCCGGCGTGAGAAGACGTGGAGAGATAGAGGTACGAACGTCCGGCAACTACCAGCGTGTCGCCCCGGACGGTGATGTCCGAAAGACGTTCTCCCTCGTCCAAAGGCAGGGGGATTTCTATCCAAGCCGTTCCGTCGTGGCGGTACAGGCCGAACTGGCCGGCGGCATACAGCGTACCGTCGGGTGTTTGCACTATGCCTTTCATGCTACGGTAGTCCGCCCCTTGGGAAAGTCCTTCGTTGAAGTCCGCAAAAGCCGAGGCGGCAGTGTCCGTGCGCCATACCCCGGCTGCACCATAGGCCAGTATATGAGCCACGGAATCCTTGTCCGTATAGCGCAGCGTTCCCCTCAGCAGCCCGCCGTTCCATGCTTCGAAACGATAACCCGCAGGCAGCCACTTCCGGCTGACGTTGATGTCGGCCACCGCTTCACGATGATTCAGCACAATACCGCTCCAACAGAACATGAGCATGAAGAAGCAGAACAGCAACCCGAACCATTTATGATGTTTCCTCCAAGTTATCCGTTTCATGATTTATCTTTTATTGTCGTTTTACATCCGCAGTTTTCTTTCGTCTGTCACAAGCGAGATAAAGCCCGGTTACTGCAAACGAAACCAGAATCAACGCGATTTCCTGCACATGTCCTTGTGGATTTGCCCATAGCCCGTTCAGCAGGTGAATCCGGTCGAAGACCTCTACCGCGATCCAGAAGATAATTACGGTGGCGAAACCGAAACGCAGGCTCATGCCCCACGAAGCATAACGCAACAGCTTGGCGAACATGAACAGCGAACCGATGAAGCCCAGCATCCCGACAAGCAATGTCACCGGATGATGGTCACCAAAAAAACGCTCATCGTAGCAGAACATCAGCACCAAGTAGCACGTCCACAGCATGGTAATGACTTCCATAAAAGCGACAATGCTGGTATGGCGTGTCATGGGGCGTGCGGCGATTTCCTTCTTGTGCTTGCCGAAGAACAAGCGCTGCCACCAGTTCAGGAAATTGCAGCCGTTGGCAGTGCAGAACAGGTACAGCATCATCGTCATGGCCCAGAACCCGAATGTGGACGGAAGTATCAGGTATTCCGGCCGGCTGACAATCTCGCCCGTTACCGGGTCGAGCTGCGCCTGCGTGCCGAAACGGTTGGCATAGTACATAAACAGGAAGTCGATGGCGCCCATCCAGTAAAACATACCGCCGAACAAACCCAACAGCGTTTGTTTGACGTCGCCTTTTATGAATACACCGATAATGACCATCAGCAAACCGAACAGCCCCATTCCCATACCGGCATAGAACTGTTCCACCCCCGCCGTACCGTCTTTCAGCGCACGTGCCAGGATGTGTGTCAGCGGCATGGCAACCAATGTCACAGCGATGGAGACAAACGCTTTAAGCCAGTGCCTTTTTCTCTCTTTTGTTGCTGCCATATCCGGTTTTCTTTATTGGGAAACGGCATTCTTTTTCTTCGCACCCATATACCACAGGTAAACAGCCAGTACAAGGAACGCTGCCAGTATGATAATCATTTCCGTCTTATGCCCCATAGGGTCTACCCATATCTCGCTCAACAAATCCATACGGCCAAGGATCTCAATCGGTGTCCAGAACACGATAACGGTAGCGATTGCCATACGGATGTTGGCCCCCCACGCAGAAAGGCGCAACTGTTTGGCGAAGATAAAGAACGAGCCGATAAAGCATCCGACCCCCACCAACAGTGTCACCGGATGATTCTCGCCCAGGAATACATCATCGTAGCAGAACATCAGCAACAGGTAGGAAGTCCACAGCAACATCATCAGTTCCATGAATGTGACGATACTCGTGTGGCGCGTCATGGGGCGGGCGGCGATGTCGTTCTTCTTACCACGGAAGAGCAACCGTTGCCACCAGTTGATGAAGTTGCATCCGTTCTTTGTACTGAACAGGTACATTACCATAATCATCATCCAAAAACCGAACGAGGCGGGCAGTATGAGATATTCGGGACGGGTTACGATTTCACCCGTCACAGGGTCGAGTTCCGGCTGCGTGCCGAAACGGTTGGCAAAATACATGAAGAGAAATTCCACCCAGCCTGTCCAGAAGAGCAGACCGCCGAAGAATCCCCAGAGTGTTTGGCGCGTATCTCCTTTGGCGAATACGCCGACAATCACCATCGCCATACCTACCGCGCCCATGACAAAGGCCGAATAGTGCAGAACGGTCTCGCTCATCAGATGCTCCATGATAATCATCAGCCCGTGCCCCAAAGGCATGGTAAACAATACCATGAGGAAAGAAGCGATGGCTTTCCACCAATAGCGCCGTTTGGCGGCAGGAGGTGTTACATTTGTTGTTTCAGTGGTCGTTACGTTAGTCTTTTCCATATTCCATTAATTTACGTTTGATACGTTTCTTGTAGAATACTATAATAATTGCCGCAGCAACCAGCATGGCGGCGTGCAGCGTAATTGTAAACTCCCAAGTGGGAGCATTGGGGCTGTCCCCGTACTTGTCTGCCATGACGAAGTGGGCGACCGTTATCGCCGTCAGGAAGACGATAACTGTCGGCCATTTCACCCACCGCCGGTTGCAGAAGCGCATAAAGCGCACGAATTGTCCCATCATACTTTCCGTCATTTCAATTCGTCGCAATAGTAACTGATTCTCCCGCCTTCATCACCGATTTCCACGTTGGCATCGTACCAACTGATAATCTGTATCTTGAAGTACCTCTCTCCGTCGGCGGTACGCACCACATACGTGTGGAACGAAGGGGTGTATGTGGGGGGAGGCCCGGAGAAGCTCATGGCCTGCGACAGCAGCGGGTTGGCATTGGTCTCGGTCGTGGCAGGACCGTTGTTGGGGTCGAACCACGGGTTGGCATCGAAGTCCAGATTGTTTTCCACAAGGTAATGGTTCCAGTCGTTCTGCGACATGGTGACGCGCACGTCGTCCGTGTCAACGACCCATTCCAAGTCGGAAGGCAGTTGTGAAACGCTCGTCCAGTCATCGTAACCGCCATAGCCCAAGTCGGCGGCACCGCCCTGACCGATGCCGCTCGTACCCGAATTGGTACGCATGGTATAGCCGCAGAAAGCCAGATCCCAGTCCGTGCGGTTGATTTGTTCGCCTTCCTTGATGTCCTTGTTCACGGTGTAAGTGTTGAATGACTCTCCCGTGCGGAGGTTGAAGTATATCCAGTCGTTCGTCACCCCTGTGGAATAGCCCGACTTGCGGGGCAGCGTCTTGCCCGTAAAGGGCTGTATGTCGTCATAGTCCACGCAGGAGAACATCGTGAGACAGCCCAGCAGGAGGCTTACCGTTTTGAATAATCCCATACGTTTCATTGTCGTATATTTAATCATTTCTTTTTCCTTAAAGAGTTAATCACATCGTCCAGCATAAATTCCAACTGCACCCATCCGCGTGTTCCCGGCGTGGCGGGCACGTTGAACATCGTGATGCCCGAACCGAGGGTTTTCGGCACGTAGTTGAAGATGTTGTCCACACCGAGCGTCAGTTTTACCTTATTGTAGAAGGTCTGCGACACCGACAGGTTGCACAGCACGTATTGCGGCAGGTCGCAACGGAAGTAGGCGTCATAGCTCTTGTTGTCCTCTTCCACGAACACGCGGTCCTGCACGTCGAACTTCTTGCGTCCCATGTACGAGGCGCTGAACACGGCGTTCAACCGGTAGTTCTTCTTCGTGAACTTGTAGTCCAGACTGGCCGTGGCGGCATGGGGAGAGGTGGTGTTCACCTGTATGCCCTCGTTCTTGCTCACGTTCACGAAGCTGTACGTCCCGTTCAGCGTCAGGCAGTCCAGCACGTGCCAGCGCAGCAAGGCTTCCAGCCCCAGAAGGCGTTGCTTGCTCAAATTGGTGTACTCGAAGTTGTACTGCATGTCGTAGATGCGCCATACGCCCTCGATTTTATCACGGAAATAGTTGCCGTAGGCCGTACCGGACAGGAACAGGCGGTCGTTGCTGTACTCGGCTCCCAGCGAGAAATAATTGTTCTTTTCCGGTTGCATGTTCTCGTTTCCGCGGATCATGAACATGCCCAAATGGTCCCAGTTGAAGAAGAGTTCCTTGATACTCGGAGAACGGTATCCCATCGAATAGTTGGCGCGGATGCTCCACCGTTCGTTGGGCGAATACTTGGCGGCAATCTTGGGCATCCCCATGAAACCGAACGCCTTCGAGAAGTTGGTACGCAGTCCGGCAGATACCATCCACTTGGGGTTGATGGTCCACTCGTCCTGCAAGAAATACTCCGTTTCTTTCAAGGCGCGGGTTTTCAGATCGTGGTTGGCATTGCCGGAGAAACGGTCGGAGGTCAGTTCGTCCGACGTATGTTCCACACCGAAGATCAGGCTGTGCCCGTCGAAGTAGTTGCTCGTGATGGTCAGGCGCGGCTGCCAGATGCTACTCTCGTAGTCCTTGTTGCGCGTGTCGATGCGCTCGTGCCGCTTGAAGCGGTCGTAAAAGTCGGCATGAAGGCTACCCGTAACGCTGAACCAGTCCTTCACGTGGTAGGTCAGCTTGGCTCCCGCCGTCCAGTCACGCGCCTGGCTGAAAGTCATGTCCTGTATCAGGTCATACGTGTTCATGAAGAAGGTGCTCCCGTAAACCAAGACCGAGAGGTCATCGGTCGGGTCGTAATACAGTTTTTGGGAAACCGTGATATGCTCCTTGCCCTCGATGCCCATCGGCGGACGTGAGGACGAGTTGACCACGGTGATGTCGTGCGGAAGGAAGGGATTGGCCTCCTGCGTGTAGACCTTCTTGTCATTCTCCGCCTGATACATGTAGAACGCATCCGAGGAACTGTACCATGCGTCGGTCTGCGAGGTTACTTTCCCCGCCTTGAATCCGGCAGATACCCAGCCTTGCAGGTTGGGGCGGTCGGCATTCTTCTCGAACATATACAAAAAATCCTTCGGTTGCGGATTCTTGTAATTGCGCTCGTTCATCTGTCCGTAGCGCACACCTGCGTCGATGGAAAGCGGTTTGGTCGTTTTCTTCGTGATAAGGTTGATTACCGCACCGGCGGCACGCGAGCCGTACAGCGTACTGCTGGCTCCTTTTACAATCTCGATACGGTCGATGGCGTGCAGGTTGAAACGCTCGTAGTCGAGATTCCCGGCCATGTCGCCCGTCATGCGCTCGCCGTCCATCAGGAACAGCACGTGGCGGGCGTCGAGCCCCTGCATGGAGATTTCGTTTCCGAAGCCCACCTTCTGGATATTCAGACCGGGAGTTTCCTGCTGCAATGCCTGTTGCAGGTTGCTGTATCCGGCTTCGACCAACTGCTTGCCGCCCAAGACTTGCGTCGTAACGGGCGACATCTTGATGGGTCGCGCTGTACGCGAACCGGTGACGACTACCTCGTTCAGTCCCAAATGATCCTCTTCCAGATAGACGGTCTTCTCGGTTTCGGTCGCTTCTATCTTTCCTGTTGCCGGAACAAAACCGACATAGGATATTTTGTAATAATACGTTTTCTTGGAGGGGATTTTCAGTTCCGCCAGCCCGTCCACATTCGTGACGCTCCCCTGCAGGTTTTGCAACGCTTCGTTATCGGCATAGACCACAGTGGCCGCGATGACCGGCTGTTCCGTCCCTTTCTCCAGAACTTTGAGCTTTACTTTACGTTGTGCCTGGGCATTCATACATGCCAGTAAGACACAAAATAAGATGGCTGTTATTCTTTTCATCTGTCTATCATCAAAACATGTTATTCTACACAAAAAAGAGGGAAAGCCGTGTGTCTTACGGTCTTTCCTTCTTTCCTGCAATCGAAAGGTCAAGCCTTGCCCTGTTCTTTCTTGGCTTCTTCCAAGTCTTTTTCGTACTGGGCAAATTCTTCTTCAAAGCGGTCGATACGGCTCTTGTCGATTTCTTGCAGGAAGGTTTCGGTGCGCACGTTCATCATGTTGTAGTCCACGATGAACTCCACTTGCTTGGTGTCCACGTTCAGGAAACCATCTACACGGGCGCCGCTCCCTTCCTGGTTGTCCGCAGCGTCATCGCCGCTCGTGGTGACATTTCCGTCCGTTCCCACGAACTTCACCCAACCGCTGCCGGGGTATTCATCCTTTTCCCAACTGTTGAGTTGCATAAACTTCGTTGCACAGCGGAAGGTGATGGCGAAGGGCATGGCGCCCACGGTGAAGTCGCTCAGGTCGAGCACCATCGTGCCGTCTTCCCGCCAAGAAAAGTTGAATTTGGTGGGGCAACCGCTTTCCAACAGCGTCTTGTCCACACCGCTCATTGTAGCACGGGTTGAGAGCACGAGGTCTCCTACAAGGATTTCCTTCGCCTTATCAATATATTCCTGTGCAGGTGGCTCATTGGTAAGTGAATCGTCACTTTCACACGAACTTAATCCGATTACTGTTGCCATAAGAAGGCTGAATAAAAAGTATAACTTTTTCATTTTGCTTATATAATTTACTTGTTTTGTAATCCATAATTGTTTCCTGTTCATTACCCTTGCCTGCGTGTATTCCGCAAAGGGTATGTAAAGTCATGGTTTTTACATGATTAAAGGCAGGCTTTTTCCGATGGCAAAGTCTGTCTTTGATGTGTACCGCATGTAGGCTTCAGAAGCGGTTCAGGCGGTTTGGATAATTTTGTTTCCTCGCCGTCGGTTGCATACCGGAAGTGTTTTTAGCGGCATAGCAGCCTTGCTGACAGGATAATGGTGTCTTCCCCATTGGGTGAGGTGAATATATTGTGATAATTTTTTCTTAGTAACACACAAAAAAAGAGCTAAGAGAAAGCCGTTTGACAGCTTTCTCCTTACTCTTTCTGAATTTAATTTCGTTGCTTGACAAAATAATGACGAATTATTTTGTTCCAACAAAGTGTACGGATGCAGGGAAATCTGCACCTAAGAACTTACCGGATACTGCCAGAGTAAACTCGATAGTGTTGCCTGTAACTTTGGCATCAGTCAAAGAATCTAACTTCAATGTTACTAAATCCATGCCTAAAATGGTCAAAGTTCCTGCTTTATCACCTTTGAAAGCTGTAATTTCACCGGTTTCTTCATCTACTTCTACTTCCAACTCGATAGTGATATTCCCCGGCATACTTCCGATCTGCGGAAAATCGCAACTCAAAATACCATTTTCAAGAGTATAAGATGCAGCACGTGGCTCATAATCTTCTCCTCTCATTTTGATTTGATCCATTGTACCGTTATAAGTACCTTCGTAATCGCTGATTGCCAATACGGTACTTACACCATCTACATCCATCACTGTGGCAGCGTCAGCAGACTGTGCCATTCCGAAACTTGCTGCAACAAGGGCAGCTCCTAAGAAAAATTTTCGCATCGTTTTTATAATTAAAGTTTAATAAAAAAATAATTACACTTTATTTTTGTTTGTTCAATAAAGTCCTCCAACGGCATCCTTTGTTTTTATCATACGATAAAGAAGAAGTATAACCTAACCTTCTGACCGTATCGTCTGGGTCAATGTCTGTATAATTTGCTTTCAGGAATGCTTGGGTTGATTCTCTATAGAAAGTGTTCTCTGAACAAGCGAAATAAGTACCGGCATATCCATCTTCACTATAGAAAATGGTCAGTTCCGGATAAACCAGATTAAAGTCTTTATTCAAATCACCTATACTGAGTTCTGCTACCATCTTGACATTCGACATGTCAAATGTTTCCAATGCGTCCAAGCATTCAATATCAATTCTGTAGGCTTTCAATTCATTTTTTTCGGGCAATTTGATTTCTTTCAGTATAGGACAACCCAGAACCATCAGACTACTGCCATACGTACCATTGCCTTCCGTTTCTTTATCTCCTTGACCCCAAATAGTGGAATAACTCAAATCTAACTTCTGCAATGCCGGGTTATTTTGGACCCAAGCACTTCGCAAATCTGTAGCATTGGATAAGTCGATATCTTCCACTTCTATATTTTGCAGGATGACTTGGGTTATGAATTTCCCTACTTTTATATTGGGCATAGAAGCTATACTTTCTTCTCCGGCAGAATAAAGGCTGATTTTAGCACCTTCCCAATAAGGATTCTCCACCAGAAACTGAATACCCTCAAAGTTGGTAACATTATCAGCAGGAGCAACAAGCAGTTCCTTTGTTTTCTGGTCGAGTCCCAAATGTTTGCTAAGGTCTATTTGGTCGCCGTTAAACAGATCGGCAAAATTTGTCTGCAAATAAGTGAGCAGGTTTGCGTCGGGCACGTCGCGCAGGGTGGTATAAGTTTGCAGATTGCCGTCGACATCAGTCATCTTCATATCAATGGTGCCGGCGGTGATGGCTTCCTTGTTTTGGCGGTAGAAACGCACGAGATCTTCGATATTCTCTTTAGCGGTTTCCGGAAGGTAAAGTTTGGTAATTTCGTGCAGGTTAGTCACAGTTTCATCACCGTTTTCTTCCACTACGACACTCACAAGATTATCATAGTCGTAGATTTCATTACCCGTCAGGTCTATTCCGGTGATTTGTTCCGGCAATTTGGCAAAGTCGAACGCCGGGCCGTAACCATTGTCCGACAGATCCACATCAGTCAAGTTAGGGAACATGGAAAGTTCTGCCAGTGCGTCTGTGGAAATCTGCGTTCCGGAGAGGTCAAGCGTCGTCGTATTGTTAGCCAAATCATCAAGCAACAGATTGCCGTCCTCGTTGAATGTGTAGCCTCTTTGAACAAGAATGGTTTTCAATTCGGTATTCTGCACGGCACCCGTGCTGTATGAGAGGGTGTTGTCGTCATCGCTGCACGATGCCCCTATCAGCAGCATTGCGAATGCCATCAAACCGACATGCAAATTGTTTCTTTTCATCTTTCTGTGATTTTATTATTTCGTTATTATTATTTCGGGGTGCAAAATTATAACGAGTTTACTCAGAGCACAATACCTAAAAATTGGTATATAATTAGAAGCAAATCACCACTCATTAACTAAAAAAATATAAACTTCGCTCCTGCTTTATAATTGTTTGTTAAAACGGTACTTGAAGGAGAGCATGAACCAACTACCTATCTGCTGCGTGTGTCTCTCCGACAATCCGGAGGAAGAGACGCTGCGGGTAAAGTTCTTTTTCTGGCTAAGGATGTCCGCCCAGTAGAATGACAGTTCCGCCTTCTTCTGTTTGAGGAAACGCCAAGAAAGGGAGGCGTTCCACACTACCTGGTCATCTTCGCCGGGGGTGATGTTCGTCCCGTTGCGGAAAGAATAATCGACATCGCTCCGCAACTGAATGCCGCCGGGCAGGTCGGCGTAGGCGTTCACCCCCAAGCGGTAGTCGCGGGTGTAATCGCCGGTTTCGCGCAAAAGGTTGGTGGAGTGGCGGAAACGCCAGTCACCCGTCAGGTCGAAACCTCCCCATTGGGGCTGGTAGCCAAAACGCAGGTTGGCATTCAGTGTCGTGTTGTGGGTCGTACTGCGCTCCGGCATCTCCTGCTGTCCCTCGTTGATAAGGCTTACGTTCTGGCTGAACGAAGCGCCGGTACGTGCGGTAACGGAAAATCGGCGTTTGATGCGCTTCTGGTATCGCACGGTGGCTCTTGCGTTCCAATTCCCGTTCACATTCACGGGATAGCTTTCTATACCGCCTGTTTGGGTATTGTACGTCACAGCCCGTGTCACACTGTTCACCGTGTTCGCCCAAGTCATGTCTCCGTTCAAACCTATCTTCGTGTCTCGTGCTTCTAAGCGCACCCTTTGGTTGTACGAAGGGCGCAGGCTGGGATTTCCCCGTGTAATGTTCAGCGGATCGCTGTTGTCGGTCAGTGTCAGCAGTTCGGTCAGTCCCGGCTGTTTCGTGTCTCCCTCGTAACTTAGTTGCACCCGTGTTTTCTTTTTGTGCCACAAGACGGTAACAGCCGGGTAGTAGTTCACGGAGGTTCTCAGCGTGTCGGCTTGCATCCGCCCGGTCTTCTGGTCGAGACTCTGCCGTTCGGGAACGACGGACAGGCCAGCGTTGATTTCCCAAGTTCTGTCCGTATAGTTAAGGTGGAGGGCCACTTCATGCGCTGTCGTGTGGCTTCGGCTTCTGTTGCTCAGGCTGTCGGTATAGGCTGCCTCGTAGCCTTCCGGCAGGGTGTACAAGGGTTCATCGTCCGTACCGTCGAAAAAGCGGGACAGGTCGTAGGTATTGCGGTCGTTGTTTTGGTTTTCCCGTCTGAATTTATACGAAAGTTGTGCCCGCAGGCTCTTGTGTAGTGGCTGTGTCAGTATCAGTCCCAAGCTGAATTTGCGGTTTCTGTTTGGGCTGTCATAATATTGATTACGGTAGAGGACGGAATCGTTACCCCACTCATCCTGCAATTGGTAATAGGTGGTGGAGGACACGGAAAACGCCTCGTTCTTTCCTCTCCCCTCCGAGTATTGCATGGTTAGCCCCAAACTGCTGCCTTTCTCGTTCAGCCGTCGGGTGAGGTCGGCGTTCAGGAAATACTGCCGGTTGGCGCTTGTTGAACGGGAGTTCATGCGGATGCCATTCACCCGGATATCGTTTTCCGTTTGGCCGTTTTCTTCCCCATTGAACGGTGCTGTGATATCCAATTCTGGATTTTCATTGTAGGTCGCCTGCCGGCTGTCACTCCCGTTTGTCCCTTTCATCGCACTAAAGCTGCCTGAAAGGTTCAGCAAGGTCATCTTATCGATATTCCATTTCATGCTTAGCATGGTGCTTGCCATGCGGTTGGTGTTGTGGCGGTCGCTGGTCGCATAGCGGTAGCGGTTCCCCGTTTTCAGGTATTGCTCGTAGTAAGATGTCCCCTCGTTCCCATTGATAGCATTGCTGTACATGACATTCCCGTTAAGGTGTATCTTCTTTCCGAACTTTTTCAGGAAGTTCACCGCTACATTGTCTTGGCGGTTGTCTTTGTTTGCGGATGTCATGTTGCGGTTGCCGCTTTTGGCGATTACCGACAGGTTTTCCCCGCCGGTTTTGAAGAAATTGCTGATTAGTTCCGCTTCTTTTTTCTTGTTGTTACCCTTGCCTGCGGCTACGGAAGTCATCAGTGTACCGTTGAACTCCTTCTTGGTTTGCAGGTCGAGCACATAGTTTTCTTCCCCTGTTTTTATCCCCATGAATTTCTCCATTTCGCTACGCTTGTCATACACTTTTATCCTGCTTACCAAATCGGCGGGCAGATTTTCCAAAGCCAGCGCATGGTTTCCTGCAAAGAACGCTTCCCCGTTAACATTGATTTCCGCAATGGGAAGCCCATTATAAACCAAGGTTTTGTTTTGCCTGTCATATTCCAAGCCCGGTATCTTTTTTACCAGCTCTTCCAAGTTCGAGCCTTCGGGAATCCGGTAGGCATCGGCATTGATGACGGTAGTGTCGCCCACCAGTTCCACCTCCTTTATGGGAGCCGTGACCACCACTTCGGACAGTTCAAGACCTTCTGTCAAGACAATGTTTCCGACATGGATTTTCGTCTTGCCTGTATTTAATGCACGAAACTCCGGCTTCATACCTATATAAGAAACTTTCAGCAGGTAAGGCGATTCTTTCTTTGCATGGAAGCTAAGACGGAAATTCCCGCCGGCATCACTCATCACCCCTTTTACAAGGGTGGAATCCCCGGCTTCGAGTACCAAGATATTGGTATAGGGCAACACCTCTTGTCCTTCTCCATTGTTGGAAACGACAAGGGTCTTTCCGGTCACATCCACCCTCTGTTGGGCAAATAGAGTTATCGGAAACAGGAACATAAGTATCAGTCCGAGAACAGATATACGCACAATTACCCGTTATTTTTTTATAGTTTTTAAAAGAAATGAAAAACGGGTACAAAATTACAAGCTTTTACCAGCCGTGCCAATACCAAACAATCGGTATATATAATAACTCATTACTTTAACCTTCAACATATAAAAAATGGTCGGAACGATACAGAGTACAAGAAAACCTGCCGTACAACCGGGTCTTTTCCAGAGCATGGCGTCATGTATGAACCGGACATTTGTCGTGCAAATGAAAGCCTTCCAAAGAAACAAACCCCAGTCCACAATAAAAACAAATCCGGCAACCGTTCTTTTATAGAACCGGCTGCCGGACGAGCCAAATTGCGGAAACTGTTACCGTTTCCCTTCCAGAATCAGAATCGGCCGACCCGCAAAGCATTCACGAAAGCGCTGGCCTCTTCTCCCGTATAATGGAGTACGGAAGATGCCGGTTCGTAAGCGTAAGGAACATACTTCAGCAACTGGACGGCAGCGAAGTTACCGTCCTGCGAAACCATGTAGTCCATCCGCACACCGCCGTCCTTCTTCGGCAGTACCTCTGCCTTGCCGTCAAAAGTCTTCTCCTCCAGCAACCGCCCCAATACAGAGAGGTCGCCCGCATCGAAGAAACAAGAACCTTTTTTCACCAAACTGCCGGTCGGAACGTATATCAGACTCCTTTTTCTTATCATCAGGCGAATACCTCCGGCCACCAGAAAGGCGATTCCGCCGACCAGCAGGACAGGACCTGACGCGGAAGAGGAATCTTCCACTTTCGACGAGAAAAACAGAAGGCACAGTCCCACCGCACAAAAAAGGAGGGAAAGAATAAGAGCCGAAATATTGGTAATCTTCTTTATATCGGGATGCGCTGCGGAAAACAGGGTTTCGGCAGCAGAAATGTTTTGATTCATACGGATTGAAAATTTTATTTTTGCTGATTGTTCAATAATAAGATATACTCACGACGAACAGCCACACCCCGCTTTTCAGCCAAGTGTAACCGTCAGTATAAACGATAAAAAAACAAACCGCTAAATCAGAATCCGTCTCATCCCGAAGATATAATGCTCGCAGGCATTATCCCAGTTCGGGCTACGGGAAGAGTCATGCACGAGGGTACAACAATAGGTCAGGTTGTTCATGCGGCAAATGAGATACCGCTGTAAAATTCGGAGAAAATGGGCCGTTTCCACAGATATGTACCGAAGATGCATCCCCTTTACCGATGCGCCGGCACGGCAAGCCACATCGGGGATTTCCCCGATTATGCCTGTTATGTCGCTGTCCTTTTTTTGCCGGATAGAGTCTCTGTCATGGAATTGCTGAAAAGAGGCGTTGTCCGTATTTCGGACACAACATTCCTGCGCAGCCGCCACACCGGCCGCCGGAACATGCAGCGCCCCGGAATTGCATACCAAGGCCAGCAGCACCAACGATAGAACAGCAACGAATCCTTTCATACCTTAATTTTGCCTTGCAAAGGTAAGCATAAAGGCATTTTTTTACCATTCCCGTGAAATGATTAACAAAAATAAACGGAATCATCTGTGTTTTCCACCCGCAGGACTTAATGCGGGGGCCTCTCTGGATTCGGCCAGTGCCGCCACGCACTCTTCGCGTATGGACTTGATGTAATCCAGTACCATTAACGGATCGACACTTTTTCCATCGAGCTTGCAGGAAATATGCAGGTGTTCGCTGGTGCTGCGTCCTGTAGAACCGGTAATACCGACGACATCCCTCGGCCCGATAGCAGCCCCTTTCCGGGTAAGGATACGCGACAGGTGGCAATAGCTGACCGTGTAGTCTCCATGCCGTAAGGTCACATACTTGCCGGAGGATTTGTCCTGCCCGACTTTCACTACCACTCCCGCCATCATGGCCATCACCTCGTCGCCCCGTGCGTGGAGGTCGATTCCGTTGTGAAACTTCTTTTTTCCGGTAAAAGGATCTTTCCGATACCCATAAAGCGAGTTGATTTTCATCCGGTGCAGCGGATAGCTTACGCTAAGGTAACGCTCTATCCATACGTGTTTGCAGGTGTCGGCGGGCAATGCCGGGGCGGCGTCTCCTGCCGACGGTAAGGAGTCTTGGACGGAAAGCATGTTTCCGGGCAAGGTCGCCACATTATCCCTACCGGCAGAAACGACTTCAACCCTGTATCGGGACGGCACGGTCGAGACCGTATTGAATTGTGCTTGAACGGGGCCTGCGATACTTGCAGCACCCGCCATCAAAACCAGTAGTTTCTTTCTCATGCGGCAAATATAACCAGCCCTGCCCAAGATGTCCCGTTTCCACGGCCTTTTTCGACCAAAGTACAACAAAAAAAGCATTCAGAGTATGAATTTATGCGCAAAATCATACTCTGAACATAAAAATAAACTCTCTTAATACACTAATATTATTCTATTATATACAAGGGAATGAAAAGAATCTATCTTTGCAAAGTGTAATTCAAAATACAAAATTAAATATGAATGTAGTACGATTTGAACTAATTGAATTGCCCTATCCGACACTGGCCCGATTCGGGCTTACACAGGAGATGATCGAGGACTTGCCGATGCGTGTCCTCGATGAGATTTGCGACGGCAGACACTCTCCCGTGCTTCCGGTCCGTGTCCGTGACGAGAAGGGAGAACTAATCGAAAGCCGCAGCCGCTTCGCCCTTGTCCGTAGAGATGACGGTCTGTCGGACGTGGTATTTTATCCCGTCCTGGAATCCTCGCCACTGGAACGCTACGACGAGGCGCAACAGAAACAACTGCTCGCAGGCAAGGCGATTCTTGCCGATGTGGAGACGGCAGACGGACGGCACAGCAAGGCATTCGTGCAGATAGACGAGGAAACGAAGCAGGTGATGTATATCCCCACGCCGATTATCGGGCGCAACCTGCAAGTGCTGGCCGACATAATGCACCTCGGTACAATGGAGGTAAACAGTATGCAGAACGGCGAACCGCTGACACTGGTCGTGGACGATGAACCCGTCACGGTGGGCATCGACCTGCATGACAAGACCGGCATCCGCTTCTGTTCGGGCGACAGCCAGAAATGGAAAGAACAGCCCAAACGCGAGTGGGACAAGTACACTTTCGGCGTGTACGGCTGCTGGGTGATGGACGATGACGGCAACCTCGACTATGTTCCCGAAGAGGAATATACCGAAGAACTGTGGAACGAACAGAAGAAAAGCGCCGAGCGTAACCGTGCGGCGGGAGTTCACAAATAATATCTTAACATCCAGCGAATATGGCAGAACACCAATATTATTCCGAAGAGGTACTTATCGAGAAGATGGAGCGCGGCGAATACGGCTGGCTCGACTATGTGAATCATTTCTCGCCCGAATGGCAGGAGGAATATGCCCGCTATTGCAAGGAGCACAGCCTTATGGCGGGCAACGAATCCGCCGCCGAGTTCGTCCACTACAAGGACGAGCAACTGGAGGCGGCGATGGAGAACGGAGATGCATAACGGAAACCCTTTTTAACAACGGATTATGGCGATACGAAAGAATACCAACCCCCGAATGATGGACCTGCAACCCGAAATGCAGGACATATTGAGGCGTAACGGTATGCAGGCCCACGTGGTCAGCGACGGCACGGGCTACCGGCTCGTGGTGCAGGGCCACGATTCGCCGCTGCTGACCTACGACCTTACCGAGCGTCAGATGTTGGCCCTGACGGACTGGGGAACAAACTCGGCCAACAAGAAAGCCTACAACGTGTTCACGAGCATTGTAGGGAAAGACTTTTATATGCCCAAGAACTTCGTCCATGCCCGCAATGCCAACGGTCGTGTCGCTATGGGGCTGCACGGCTACCGTATCGGTATCGGCGAATACGGGCATGTGGGACGGTTGGGTATGCCGCCCCCGTTTCTCGGCTGGACGCCACGCCACCAGTGGGGCTTCCATCTGCGGCGGGTCGGCGGCCAACTGTTCTATCCGGGACCGCCCGTTGTCCCTGAACGGTGGGACGGACGCATGAAGCCGGGCGAATTGCAGTCGGGCGGCTACGGCTTCTATTACAAATACAAGGCCGGACAACCGGTGCAACCGGCACAACAGGCCGACGTCCTGCAAAACCTGCAGACGGTCATCACGCCGCTGGTCAGCCGTCCGCGCAGCACGGAACCGGCCCGTACCTACAAGGAACTGATAAGCTCTCCTGTCTATTTTTCCAACGAGAAATGGCAGGAATGTCTTGCCTCCCACGGCCTTATCGTCGATAAGGAGGCACGGACACTGACCGTACAGTCCGAAAAGGTGACCGCCGATCTGGTCTATGACCTGACGGAAGAAGAAACGGCCGTCCTGACCTCCAACTCCATCGAGGAACAACCGGTCGAGAAGCGGCTGGAAGTCCTGAACGGGGTTATCGGGGCGGATTTTGCCGACAAGGTAACGATGGCGGACCTCGACAGCAAACAACGTATCGCCCTTGGTCTGCACCCCGAAGTACAGGAGGAACTGACGCAGCGTCAGCAACAGGAGCAGGAAATCCTCTCCCCACTGGAAAACCAGCTCCGGCAGGAGATGCCGTATGGTGCGGCTGCTTCCGTCGATGGACGGGATATTTCCGTCCTTGACGAGCGCAAGGGCTGGTACCGAGAAGAACGGCACGGCAGGGAGGTCGAGGTCGGCGAGATAGCCGTACACCCGTCCCCCATAGAGGGCAAGTACAAGATGACGGCCGTCATCGACGGGCAGGTCATCAGCCACGAGATCAGCCAGAAGGATTACGACAAATTCCTTGCGGTCGATGACTACCACCGCATGAAAATCTTTTCGAAAATATTCAGCGAGGTGGACATGAAGATGCGGCCGGAAGCACAGCGCGGTCTCGGCGTGAAGATTTTCGCCGCCCTTGCGGCAGGAACGGTCGTCACGGCGGGTGTCGTCCACGGCCTGCGGCATCATCATCACGGTCCGGAGTTCTACGGTGAGCGTTTCGGAGGCGAGCCGCGTCCGTATTTCAAGCCCGGTGTCGATACGCCGAGGGACGTGGCTATACGCAATTTCGAGGCACAGATGAATCAGGATATTAACGATATGAGAAGAGGGAGATAAAGACAATTATGAGAGAAGGAGACCTTACCTACGACGACTTCCTGCAAAGGCTGAACATTCAGGACGTGCTGATTGACGCGGGCTACCACCTGAACCGGCGCGACGGCCTGCGCTATCCCTCGTATGTCCGTCTGGACAGCGAGGGACGGCGTATCCGTGGCGACAAGTTCATCGTGACGCAACAGGGAAAGTGCTGCTTCCAAGCACAGCAGCAGAAAGTCTATAACATCATCTCGTTCATCAAGGCGCACCCGCAGTTTTTCGCTGAATACCGTGCGGGCATGTCTCCCGACCGACTGGTGAACCTCGTGTGCAACCGGCTGCTGAACCATCCCATCGAGGACCGGACAACGCGGATTATACAGCCCAAGCGGGACATCCGCCCGTTCGACATCGCGAACTACGACCTGTACAAGTTCAACCCGCAGGACCGGGAGACACAGAAGAAGTTCTATCCTTATTTCAAGAGCCGGGGTATCGACCTCTACACCCAGTACGCCTTCCACCGCCACTTCTGTCTGGCGACGAAACACCGTGAGGACGGTGCGGCATACACCAATCTCGCTTTTCCGCTGACCTTGCCCAAAGGCGACGGCACGGTCGTGGGCTTCGAGGAACGGGGACGTGCAAGAATGGACGGAAGCGGCAGCTACAAAGGCAAGGCCGAGGGCAGCAATTCGAGCGAGGGGCTGTGGATTGCCAGCCCTGCCCAAACCCCACTTGCGGAAGCTAAGCGTATCTATTGGTTCGAGAGTGCCTACGACGCGATGGCTTATTACCAGCTTAACCAGAAATGGGACAAGGAACTGCGAAAGGGAGTGTTCGTTTCTACCGGCGGGGCACCGAGCCAACAGCAGTTCAAAGCCATGATAAAGGCCACTCCACGCGCTTACCACCATCTCTGCTTCGACCAGGACCGTGCCGGACAGATCTTCGCCATCAACTTCGCGCTCACCCAGGCGGGCAAGACATTCACCAGCAACGTGACGAAAGACGACAAACTGCTGGTCCGTATCAGTGGCGAGGAGAACCAGAACTACGAAATAAAACTCGAACCCTTCGACTTTCACAGGATAATCGGCACGCTTTTACGTCCCAAAGAAATCTATCGGGAAGATGGTACGCTCGACTATCGGACAATCGGCGACGGATATTTGCAGGAGATGAGCATGGTGTGCCAAGACGAGTACGAGATAGCCCTTGCCGAGGGTTCGGCCAGTGAGGAAACACTGGAGGGCATGAGACAAAATATCATGGCCATAGAGGATGCGATCCGTAATCTTCCCGCTCCCGGCGAGGACAGCACCGACCTTATTGTGTACGAGCCCGCTGAAAAAGGCTATAAGGACTGGAACGAACAGCTCTTGGCAAAGATCAGGCTGCAAGAATCAGTTCACGAAGAGCCGGCCAGAAGAGAAGAACCCGAACAGGAACGGCAAGCACGTTTCCACCGATGACAACGCAGTACCCCCTACATGAAACAACAAAAGAAAAGAGAAGACAATGAATGACAAGAAATTGACACATAATGATTTTTTGCAAAGACTCGATATCCGGGATGTACTGCTTGATGCCGGGTATCGCCAGAACCGACGCTTCGGACTACGCCTCTCCTCGTTTATCCGCACGGACAGTGAGGAAAAGCGTATCCGGGGTGACAAGTTCGTCATAACGCAACAGGGAAAATGCTGTTGCCAACCACCCCGGCAGAAGGAATACAACGTCGTTTCGTTCATCAAGGAGCACCCGGCGTTATTCGCGGAATATTATGAGGGAATAGACCTGAACCGGCTGGTAAACCTCGTGTGCAGCCGCCTGCTGAACATCCCCTTCGAAGAATACGAGGTGCAAACCGTACCGGTCAAGCAAGACCTACGACCATTCGATATAACAGACTACGACCTGCACAGATTCAACCCTCAAGACCATGAGATGCAGGAGATATTCTATCCCTATTTCAAGAACCGGGGTATCGACCTCAGCACGCAGAATGCTTTCCACCGTCATTTCTGCCTGGCAACAAAACACGGCGCAGACGGTGCGGCATACACCTGTCTCGCTTTTCCACTGACCTTGCCCAAAGAGGGCGGTACGGTCGTGGGTTTCGAGGAACGGGAACGTATGAGAATGGACGGATGCGATAGCTATAAAGGCAAGAGCGAGGAAAGCAATGAGAGCGAAGGGTTGTGGATTGCAAGTCCTGCCGGAACACCTCTTGCCGAGGCCAAACATATCTACTGGTTCGGGAGTACCTATGACGCGATGGCCTATTACCAACTCCATCAGGCGAAGAACAAGGATTTGAGAAAGGCGGTCTTTATCTCAACGGGCGGCAAGCCTATCGGGAAACAGATGAGAGAGATACTTGATCTTACCATCCCTGCCCGGCAACATATCTGTTTCGATAATACCCGGAAAGGGTCGAATCTCACATGGGATTTGCAAAAGGAGATATGCCGCTCAGTACGTTTTGCCATAGAGGAAACGCCGGAGAGGAAACCCTATCTCGATTCCATACCGGACGGCGGGGATTTGACAGACGGAGAATTTTACCTATTGCCCAAGGGTGGTTTGCAAGAAATCTGCATACGGTTCGACGCCGAATCGGAAGAAGCGGAGTCGATGCGTTCGAGCGGGTTGTGTGCCCCGGAAGACGTGCAGGACCAGATAGATACCACGAACAAGTGCTACCGGGAATATCGAGAGAAACTACGGGAGTTCCTTGGTATTGACAGGGAGCATGATGTCTCCATTACCTGGGAAAGTCCGGATTATCGCCATACGAGCTGGAACGAACAGCTTTTGGCTGAACAGAAACGTGAAGAGACTGTCGGGCAGGAGTCGGAAAAAGAAGAAAACGCCGGGCAGGAACGACAGATACACTTTCGCCGATGACCATGCCATATACCATACAAGATGTCCGGAACATTATCCTGCGCCCGCACGCCGGGCAATTCGTCATCGACGAACTGCCATTGATATTCATGTGCATGGCGGGACTGGTGTACGGCGGCATGGAAGGTATGCCGCTTGGCGGTATGGCGACGGTCATTGCCTTGTTTCTGTTCCTCGTGCTGCTGTATCGTTTCATTTGCCTGCGCCGGATATGTTACCGGGTCGGCAACGAACAGCTTGTCTGCGAGCGGGGACTTTTCTGCCGCAGGGTGGACTACATGGAACTGTACCGTATCGTGGACTTTCAGGAACACCAGAGCCTCCTGCAACAGCTTTGCGGTCTGAAAACGGTCGTTATCCTTTCGACGGACCGGAACAGCCCGAAGCTCGACCTTATCGGTATCCGGCGCGGAAACGACATCGTGGCGATTATCCGTGAACGTGTGGAAATCAATAAACGAAAAAAGGGAATCTATGAGATTACGAATCATTAGCATATGGGTGGTCTTTGTGCTTGCCGGTCTGCTTCCGCAATTGGCCAAGGCGCAGGTTGCCGCTTCGAACCCGTTGGAATGGGCAGCCTTGGCCGAGGGAAACGAACTGATAAACGGCCAGATAGACAAACAAATCAAAGGGCAGACACAGACCGCCCTGATGCAGAACAGTATCGCAGCGGAGTTCAACCGCATACATGAGTGGGAAAAGCAGTACAACAGTTACCTCAAGACGGCGAACGGTTATGCTTCGTCGCTGAAAGCCTGTACCCACCTCTATAACGACGGCGTGCGGATTTTCCTCACGCTGGGAAAACTGGGCAAAGCCATCGGGGACAACCCGCAGGGCATCGTCGCCAGCATGAACATGAACAACCTCTATATCGAGACGGCGACGGAGCTGGTTTCCGTGTTCACGTTGCTGAACGACGCCGTGGCCAAAGGCGGCACGGAAAACATGCTCACGGGGGCGGAACGGAGCAAAACCCTGTGGGCTTTGAACGACCAGCTCGCGGCATTCAGCCGGAAACTGCATCTGCTCTATTTGAGCCTGCGCTATTATACCCTGAACGACGTGTGGAACAACATAACGGCGGGTATGATAGACCGCAGCAACGGCGAGGTGGCCCGTCTGGCCATGTCCCGCTGGCGCAGGGCGGCAGCCATCGCCCGTTGAAAAAAGGATAATAAAAAACGAAGAACGATGAAGCGGATAATCTCGATATGGATTCTGTTGCTGTGCGCCGGTATCTCGAAGGTACAGGCGCAGAACGATGCGACCCTTGCGGGAATGATTCTGGTTTATACCAACAAGGCCGAGAAGGAACTGAAAAACCAAGAGAAGGTCATGCTGATGCAAACTACAGGGCATGTGTGGACGAAGGAAGAAGTGGAAGGCACGACGGACTTGCAACGGGAGTTCAACAATTACCTGAACTCGTTCCGCTCGATTGTCTGCTATGCGGCTCAGATTTACGGTTTTTACCATGAAATATCGCAGCTTACAGACAACATGGGCGACTTCACCAAACAATTGAGCAGACATTCGACGGGTGCATTGGCCGTCGCCCTCTCCACGCGGCGCAACCAGATTTACCGGGAGATGATATTGAACAGCGTGGAAATCGTGAACGATATACGCACGGCCTGCCTCTCGGACAACAAGATGACGGAAAGGGAACGTATGGAGATCGTGTTCGGCATACGTCCGAAACTCCGGTCGATGAACCGGACGCTGCAGCGACTGACCAAGGCAGTGAAATACACCACGATGGGCGACATCTGGCGGGAAATCGACGAGGGCGCACGCCCTGTCGCGGACAAGTACGACATCGTGAAAGCCGCCCAAAGACGCTGGCGGCAAATTGGAAGAAATGTAAGACCCTAAAAAAAAGAATAAAAATATGGGAGCTTGGGATACGATATTGAAATACGGCGGAAAGGCCATGAAAGGCATGGGCAAGGCCGCCAATGCGACGGGGAAAAGTGCCGGTCATGCGGTACTGCATCCCTCGCAGACCCTTCGGGGAGCCGGGCAGGCGGTCAAAACGGCTACCGCCGGAGCTGCCGTCGGTTATGTGGGTTGGGAAAAACTGACCACCGACAAAAGTGTCGCACGGATCGTCAGTGAGGCCGTAGTCGGCAAATCCGCCACGGATGCCCTTGCAGGTACGACCGAAGACATGAAGGAACTGAAAGACAAAGCCGGAGAGACGGTCTCTGCCATAGGTGAGGCTGTGGGAGGCGCGGACTCGAAACTGAACGGGGTATCGAACTTCCTGCGGGAAGCCTCCGGCGGTGGGTTGTTCAACATGCTCAGCGGCTTTTTGCGAAACCTCGGAGGGGGCAATGTGTCGGGATTGAACATTGCAGGACTTATCGCAGCAGCGTACCTCGTGTTCGGACGTTTCGGCTGGCTGGGTAAAATCGCCGGTCTGTTTCTGGGCATGATGCTTATCGGCAACAATGCGGGCGTTGTCCGCACGGTTCCCTCGGAAACGGTATCGAGGACACAGACGCCGACACTCTCTCCGGAGGAACAAACGCAAAGCGGAGGAATGAGAAGATAGAAACACGAAAATATATATCACAATGAAATATACGGAAGAAATGATTCTGCACTCCGACAGCGGCTATTGTATGCCGTTCGAGGAGCCGCAGGGGAAAGATGTGGAGATGTCGCTCGGCTACGGCGAACAGGTACACCCGGCAACGGGAGAAAAGTTCTTTCATCACGGAATAGACTTCAACGTGAGGTGTTACATGCTGTCAGCCGTGGCCAGCGGCATCGTGTCAGGTGTGGGCAACGACCCGGTACATGGCATTTGCCAGACGGTCCGTTACGGCGGGTACGAGGTGACATACGGTCATCTGTCGAATGTATTCGCCCAATTCGGACAGCGGGTGAAAGCCGGACAAACGGTGGCTTTGAGCGGCGAACTGCTGCATATAGAAGTCAAATTCAAGGGCGAGGAACTGAACCCAATAGAGTTCCTGACCATGTTGTACGGCAACATCAAGGCTTTGCAGGAAGCCGACGGCAATGGTGCGGCGTCTTTTTACGATGCGGAAACAAGAGTAAAAAACGACTACGAGAAGGATCAAAGGGAAATAGAAGAGCTGATGCTCCGCTTTCTGCCACTTTACATGGAGGATTTACAGCGGGGAGCGTACACGGTGCCCGCACATACGGAGCAGTCGCTGCGCCACATCTTTACAATGGGAGCTGCGAAGGAGTATTTCTATGAGAAGATGCCGAGCATGTACAACCCGCTGGGACTGGGGCGCAAAGCCATGCCGCTGGCCTGCAAGGTACAGAACCTGCTGATAGCGGATTTCCTGAACTACCTTGCCCTGCGGCATGATGTGTACCTTTCCGCAACAGGCGGCGAGGTAAAAAAAAACTTCATGACGAAGCCGTAGCGGGCAGCGGACTCATTGATCTGTTGGCGGAACTGGACATCGACATCCAGAGCTTCGACATACCGAGAATCGTCTCCGTCTATCCCGACCGTGCCGGAGTCCGCTGGTGGACGAAGGCATGGTTCAACAACCGGGAGGAAGGGGAAGCCTCGGTAGAAATCGAGCGGGAACAGGCGATACGTTTCATTCACGACAATATCGAAAAGGACACGTGGCTCGAAGAGTTTTTCCCCAAGCAAATGGAGGTGTACCATAACGCTATCGAGCAGACGAAGGAACAACTGTTGAAACAAATAAACATGATATAGAAAGACATTGATTATATGGACGGAATCAAACATAGCAGAAGGTTTGCGGAGTTGGAGGCCCTGATGGGCAGTTATTTCCGCCATCATCTTGTCCCCGTCATGACGCAGACGCAATCCTACCTGACCGAAAAACAGGGCGAGGAAATGAAAGCGTATTCGACCTCCCTGGGCGGCATACTCGGCATGATGGCGTCAGCGGGGCAACCGCTCGCCGACCCGTACCAGACTCTCAAGGTTACGGGAGAGTGGAACTCCAAGACGACCGAGGACTACATCGGGATGTGCAAGGACAGGATTCTCTCGTCGGAGGAGATGCAGCACGACCTCGCCTACATGGCCGGACAGTGGCGCGATGTCGTTGTGAAGGAAGTCGGACGCGAGCGTTACGATAAACTGTCGCAGGAATTGGGCTGCGACCTCGCCTATGCCTTCGTGGACTATCGTGTAGAGCAACTGATGATAGACCAACTGGTCAAGGAACGTATGCCCAAATCCTCGGCGGACTACATCATCCGTAAGGCGGCAGAATCGAGCCTGCTGGGATTGCCACAGGCTTTGGGGCGCTCGCCGCTGGCCGAAGAGATAGAAAAACGCGGAGAGGTTGCCTACCGGCCGAGCAAGTTGGAGAAAGGTGCGGGCTGGGTGTTGGGGGCTTCGGCCGATACGGTCATGTTGGGCGGTACGGGTTCGTGGACGGCCGTTGCACGGTTCATCGGTGCGGATACGGCAATCTCAGCCGTTGCCGACCATTTCGGGAAGGAGGAAACGCAGCCGCTCTCTGCAGAGGAGTGTATCAGCAAGGGCGTGTTCGGCAGCGACAGCAACGTGTTCGACAGCTTCCGCAAAGAGGCGGCAAGCATACCGGGCAAAGAAAACACGGCTCTTGCCGCAGCCAACGGAAAGTTGCAAAAGAAGATACCGATTGTAACATTCGATTTTATGGACTGGTGGAAAACAGACAATAGAAATATGCCGTGGCGGGAAGAAACCGCCGAGGAGGAACGGAAACGGGTGGAACGGTATAAAGACGTGCCGATGGTTGTCGCTCCCGGACAAGAGGAAGCCTACCTGCAAGATATGGAAAGACGGAAAGCCGAAACGGAGGAACAGACGGAATCGAAACCCAAACAAAGGGAAAAAGAGGAAAAGGAAGTGTCGACTTCCGCCGTCTCTGCGGGGGAAGGGATGCGGCAGGAACAGGCAGGTCAGGGAACACAGACCATACAGACCAACGAGAACGGCTGGGACGAGCTGGTCCGCTCGCTCGGACTGGACGGCATAGGCGATGTCGCGGGTAATCTGGGCTATATACTGGCCATGCTGCCCGACATCCTGCTGGGCGTGTTTACAGGTAGGACACAATCGCTGGGCCTGAAAGACAACCTGCTGCCGATAGCGAGTATAGTGGCAGGTATGTTCGTCAAGAATCCGATGTTGAAGATGCTGCTTATCGGCTTGGGTGGCGCGAACCTGCTGAACAAGGCGGGACACGAGGTGCTGGGAAAAGAACGGACGGAGGGAAACAGAAATGCAGCCACGACCGGTAGAGAGGTACAGTACAGACGCTATCCCGACGAGCCGCTGAATCCGCGTATCGTGAACCCGGCACTACAAGGCTGCACGCTGGTTGCCACGATAGACCGTGTGCCCTGTACGGTGCAGCTCACCCCCGCTATGGCCGACGCTTACCGTGCAGGAGCCTTGCCGCTGAACACGCTGGCCAATGCCGTGCTCGCCCAAAGCGACAAGCTCCGCCAGATGGCTTCGCAGAACTATGACAACGGACAGCAGGAAACCATCGTGCGGACACGGGGCATTCAATAATCCTGTAACCGAAAAAATATGGGAATATGAAAGAAAAATCGCAAATAGAAAAGAATGCCGAGGAGCGTCAGATAGAGCTGCTCTCCACGGCTTTGAACGAAGCGTCGAATGCCGGGGGACACTGGCTCAACGCTACGGGCAAGGGCTTTCCGAAATTTTATCCGAAAGGTGTTGCCGTCAGCCCGTTCAACGGCCTGTTCATGGCCTTGCATTCGGACCGGAACGGGTGCAAGACCAACCTGTTCACCCTTTACAGCGATGCCAAGGCACGCGGCACATCGGTACGCGAGCACGAGCAAGGCGTTCCGTTCCTGTTCTACAACTGGAACAAGTACGTCCACCGCAACAATCCGGAGGACATCATCAGCCGGGACGCTTATCTGAAACTGGACGAGGAGGTGCAGAAACAGTACAAGGGCATACATAACAGGGAGATCCGCACACTTTTCAACATCGACCAGACGACACTGCCCTACGTGGATAAGGAGACTTACGATGCGGTATTGCAGAAAGACGGTAGTGCCGTGGAGCGTGGCTACTCCGAAACCGATGAACGGAGACTGCATATCCGCTTCAACGACTTCCTGCTGAAAATGCGGGACAATCTCGTGCCCGTGCGTTCGGACGGCAGCGGAATGCCCCATTACGAGACGGACCGCGATGCGGTCTATATGCCGCGCCAACGGAACTTCGAGCATTATAACGACTACGTTCAGGAAGCCTTGCGGCAAATCGTGAGCGCCACGGGGCACCAACAACGGCTGGCCCGTGAAGGCATGGTGATGAAAAACGGCATGGGTCCTTCGGAAGATGCCCTCAAACAGGAACGGCTGATCGTGGAGGTGGCTTCGGGCATCAAAATGCTGGAACTGGGACTGCCTGCCCGTCTGTCCGACAAAAGCCTTGAATTGGTAGACTACTGGAACCGGGAACTTAAAGAGAACCCCAACCTGATGGATGCCCTCGAAAGCGACGTGAACAACGCCCTCGAAGTAATCCACAAGGCGGAACGGGGCGAGAAAATCGAATATGCCACGATGCGTAACCGCCGGCAGACTTCGGATATGCAGGAGCAGTTACCCAAGCATTTCTACGTGGCCGATGAAATCCGGAAACACCCGAACAAGGAGGACAAGACCATTGTCATCGTCATCGATCCGTCCTCGAAATCGGCGGATGTGATACTCCCTGCCGGTGCGTCGCCGGAGGTGGACAACGAAGTGCCGGGCATGAACAAGGCCCGTATCGGCAGGGCTTTGCGAAGGGAAGGTATTGAAAACGTGCGTTTCTTCAATCCCGACGGCGCATGGGGGTACAGGCCCGATGATGCCTATTTCGCCAAGAAACAGGTATCACTGGCCCGACTGAAGAACTGGGCACTGGAGATGCTTTCCACACTGGACGTGACGCCTGCGGTCAAACGGGCGGACGAAATCGGTTTCGACCAGATACAGATGATCCAGGACGACAAGAACCGCTGGGCGCTGTATCTGAAGCCCGAACATCAGAACGGGTACAGTATCTATCCAGACAAGGAGGACGTGAACCGTTTTTTCTCCACGCTCAAACAGGCGATGGACAACATCGACAAGGTACGCATGGAACTGGCGCACAAGTATTATGTACTGGCGGAAACACAGCCAGACCTGAAAGTGGACCTGTTCAGCAGCGGGGCGCAGGACATCGACCTGAACCGGATTCAGCGTGTGTCCGTATTCAAGACCAAACAAGAAGGAACTCTGTGCGTGGCGACCATCGACGGGAAGAAACTGCAGCCCCGGAGCGTCACGCGGCAACAGTGGCAGCGCATGTGGCTGGCTGAGGACCGTGCAGAATATAAACGCCATCTGGCGGCCACGCTTTTTGCCGATGTGCTGCGTAAAGGACAGACGCAGGAAGAGACTGCCGGAAAGAAACAAGGAGAAGAGGATACCCTACAGCAGGATAAGGACAAGCACCCCAAGCAAGCCAATGAGGAATCCCCCAAAACTGCTTCATCCTTGAAAGAGTTGCCCATAAAAGATATACCGGAACAACTGTATGACAAATACAAGAAAATCAAAGAGGAACAACCGGAAGCGGTCGTCCTTTTCAAACATGAGAACAAGTATTACGCTTCCATGTATGATGCGGAGACCATAGCGAACGAGCTGGACATGCCTCCGGCCAAAGAACGCATTCCGTATGATGCGGACAAAATCATATTGGTATTTGAACACAGCAATGAGGAAACAAGGCAGCAAATCCATGCGCTGCGGGCATACGTGATGGATTGTGACGGTATGTCCAAGGCGCAGCAAAACGAGCCTGCAGAGGCAACTGACGAACAGAACGAGAACGAACAACGTCCAACCATGAGGAGGTAAAGATATGGCAAACAAGAATCAAGAATATACGGAACAATACGCAGATTATGCGATGGCACAGATGCGGAGGTACGGCATTCCGGCCTCCGTGACGCTGGCACAGGGCATACTGGAAAGTTCCAACGGGCAGAGCCGTTTGGCCGTGAATGAGAACAACCATTTCGGCATCAAGGCCACGCCCGAATGGATTGCCGAAGGTGGCCGGTACGGTCTGTATTCCGATGACAAGCCGAACGAGAAGTTTTGCAGCTACGACAGCGTGGGCGATTCGTATGAGCACCACTCACGCTTCCTGAAAGAGAACAGCCGCTATGCCCGCTGTTTCTCGCTCTCGCCCGATGACTACAAGGGCTGGACACAGGGCCTCGAAAAGGCGGGCTATGCCACGGGCGGGCATTATGCCGACAGCCTGCAACGTATCATCGAACAGAACGGGCTGCAAAAGTACGACCGGCAGGTCATGCAGGAAATGGAGACGCAGGGAAAGCGGTTCGGCGTGGAAGAGAACCCGCTCCGTGAGGTCGGAAATACAGTGGACTATTCGTTTCCGGTGGAGCGGAAAGAGTTTCTTTTCGTCACCTCGCCATTCGGTATGCGGCAAGATCCGGCAGACGGCAAGGAACGTATGCACACGGGTATCGACATCCGGTGCGACGGCGATACGGTCCTGGCCACGGAAAAAGACGGCAAGGTCGTCGCTGTCAAAGACAAAGGCCATGCACCCGGTAACAAATCGCTGACCGTGGAATACACCCGTCCGGACGGCAGCAAGGTACAGTGTACCTACATGCACCTCGGCGAAGTTTCCGTAAAGGCAGGCGATACGGTACAGGCAGGCCAGAAGCTCGGCCGTTCCGGTAACACGGGGACACGGACGACCGGGAAGCACCTGCACTTCGGTGTCCGGCAGATTTATGCGGACGGCACGCAGCGGGACGTCGATCCGGCAGCGTATCTGGCTGAAATCGCACAAAAGGGCCACATCAAACAGCAGGTACTACATAACGGCAACGACCTGCTCGCCCGATATAAGGGAACAGAAGAGAATGCCACCGGCAAAAGCCTTTCGCCCGATGCGTGGATGAAAAAACTGCTCTCCTCGGAGGATAGCGGCGTGGGATTGTCGGGGTGCAGTGATCCTGTCGTGGAAATGGCCATGACCGCCTTTACCTCCCTGATGTTACTGGCGACGCAAATCGACAGCAAGAACAAGGAGGAACAAAAGGCAGCCATTTCCGAGGCGATGGACAGCCGGCGTATCGACCTCAAAGCGTTGCTGCCGGGCATGAAAAACTGTGACCTCACAGTCGGGGAAAACGGGCGAGCTGTCCTGCAGGCGGACAACGGCAGCGTTCAGGTATCACGGGAACTGGCCTCTGCCGAGTTAAGCCGCCTGTCGGTGACGCTGAACGACAGTTCTCTTTCGGAGGAAGCCAAACGGCTGCGTGTGACCGGCGTGCTGAACACGGTCATCCTCTCGGAGGCGGCGTCGCAGAACTTTGAACGGGGAATGTCCGAACAACGGGCACAATCGGAAAACCTGAAAAGATAATCCCAAAAAGTCATGATAAAACGCGTGATGATACGACTTTGCGGGTACTTGTCCGGGGTGTCCGTCTGCGCCCTGCATATCCTGTTCTGTTCCCGGCTATTCGGTTGGGTAGCAACACTCGTTATCGTGGGCGTCCAACTGGGTATTGCCGGCTGGATTGTCTACATGAGAATACGTGCTCCCGATTAGGAAACGCTTTCAACCTGTTCAACTTCAAGACACCCCGCTTTGTCCGGTGGACTATGTATCACTAAAAGACAAAATAAAATGATTAAATGCAATATTACGGCGTGCGGCACCATCGGCCGCGACGCTTCGATGCGCACGACCAAAGAAGAGAAAACATTCCTGACCTTTCCGCTCCGCGTCGTGCTCCAAGGCAAGGACGGTCGGAACGAAACGGTCGAGATCAGTGTCAGCAAGGAGGGCGGTCAGAAGAAGGTATCCGGCTATCGAAACGGATTGCGTGTCGAGGTTGCGGGGACGCTGTTCCTGAAACGCCGGGGCGAAAAGCTCTATTTCAACCTCTTTGCCGACCGTATCGGCCCGGCGGCGGACATCGCGGATTCCATCAAGGGCGAACTGTCGTTCCGGGGCAAGGTGGGCAAGAACATCGAGGAACGGAAGGACAAAAAGGATAAGTCCTACACGATGTTCTCTGCATTCAGCACCGAAAAGGTCGATGAGAATTTCGAGTACCAGTGGGTGCGTTTCTTCTGCTTCGACAGGCAACGTGAAGAGTGGCTGCAACCGGGCGTCAAGGTAGAAGCCAAGGGCGAAATGACGGTCTCGGTACATAACGGGAAGCCGGACATCTCCTGCCGGGTGGAAGAACTGGCGCAATATATTCCCGAATCGGATAACTTCAATCAGTAGCAGTCATGGCCGGTTATAGAAAGCGAAATACGGAGGGGCCGAGCAGCGAGGACAAGGCGCTGGACCTCTTTGCCGAGATGATGATCGAGAAAATCGAAAGCATCCACAAGGACTGGCATAAGCCGTGGTTTACCGAGGGGGCACTGCAATGGCCGCGTAACCTTTCCGGGCGGGAGTACAACGGTATGAACGCCCTTATGTTACTGTTGCATTGTGAGAATGAGGGGTACAAGATTCCGCGCTTCTGCACCTTTGACTGCGTGCAGCGGCTCAACAAGCCCGGCAAGGACGGGCAGGAATTACCCCGTGTATCTGTACTGCGCGGCGAGAAATCGTTTCCCGTCATGCTGACCACATTCACCTGCATACATAAGGAAACAAAGGAGAAAATCAAGTACGACGACTACAAGAAACTCTCCGACGAAGAGAAGGCGCAATACAATGTCTATCCGAAAATGCAGGTGTTCCGGGTGTTCAATGTCGCCCAGACCAACCTGCAGGAGGCTCGACCGGAGTTATGGGAGCAGTTGGAAAGAGAGAACGGGAAAAGGGTCGAAAACGGCGAACATTTCAGTTTTGGGCCTGTCGATGCGATGATAAAGGACAACCTTTGGATTTGTCCCATCAAACCGACGCACCAAAACGAAGCATACTACTCAATCACAAAGAACGAGATTGTCGTACCCGAAAAGGAGCAGTTCAGAGACGGGGAATCTTTCTACGGAACGCTGTTCCATGAGATGGTCCATTCCACGGGTGCCGAAGGTGTGCTTGACCGACTCCAACCTACCTCTTTCGGTTCGAAAGAGTATGCCCGCGAGGAACTGGTGGCCGAACTGGGCAGCGCGTTGGTCGCACAACGCTACGGCATGACCAAGCATATAAAGGAAGACAGTTGCGCATACCTCAAAGGGTGGCTCGATGAGTTGAAAGAATCCCCACAGTTTATCAAGACAACGCTTCTGGACGTGAAAAGAGCTTCGTCAATCGTTACTCAAAAGGTGGATAAGATTGCGCAGGAGTTGGAACAAAATGTTACCGAAGAGCAAGAGGACAAACGCTCTGCCAAGGAACGTATTTTTTATGCTTCGGTGGCCTATCTCCAAACCGCTGACGACACGAAGCAACTGGACGAATTGAAGGACAAAGGCGACTACAAGGGTCTGCTTGCGCTCGCCAAGGAGTATTACGACGGCAACGGCATGGACGAGCAGCATACATACGCTTCTCCCCTCCAGAACCGGGGCGATGACCTGCTGATTGAAGATAAGGACTTTGCCGTGGTGTACAACGGAAGTGTCGGAGGCACATACGACATCATGCTGAAATACACGGAACAGGAGGTGCGGGACCATATCACACGTTACGGCACAGACCGTGCCAGCGATGATGTGAAAGAGGTGGCCAAAGATATGGCGGCGGAACAGTTTGCTGAACTGACACATCAGAGAATGCCGGTATTCGAAATGCCAAACGGAGATATTCTGTATGCAAGGTACAACAGGGACAAGGATACGCTGGACGTGGGTACGGCCACCAATGCAGGGATGGCCGTACAACATCATTACCCTTATGACCACAACATGACGCTGGAGGCCAACCTGCAAGCCGTGAACGAGAAGCTGAACGAGCTTGAAGAATACAGGGAGGAGCTACAAGAGGCGGAATATGGCGGCGGTCTGCGTCGGTAACGGCAGCGTAATATGAAGAATGTGGAGCGATTTCATACTGAAGGCGCTCCACATCCTTATAGTCCCTACCGGTTTTCATTCCGCTACAGACTATATGTTATCATTACGACAGCAGTTTGTCAATCATTGACTGTAACTGCAGCATATCGCAATATTGATTGTTTCCGCCGGTATAATCCTTTGCGTGCCGGGCAGTCCGTATCATGAACGAACCGAGTTCTATCTTTATCCCATCATCCATCCGCACATCCGCAGAATGGTTTATATATACAAACTTACCATTACGTTCAATAAAGCAACTTGTATAATAATGCCCCTTATTCTCGGATACGACCGCCGCATCCACGGCTTCTGCATATTTGGATATTTCACGTAGCAATGCCGTTTGGAAATTACTGTATTCCTTTGAAACATAAGTTTCTGCGTCTGCAAGGACAGAAGATTGCCATTGGGTATAAAAAGTCTGTGTCATATTCTTTCAATTCTAATTCTGTAAATAAATTAGGCACATAGCAATAAAAGTATTGAATTTATAGTATTCAATTAACATTTAAGCAATTACCATGATGTTTTCAGAGACCAAAATTACGGAGATTTATTGTATGACAGATGATTTTTGCAAAGAAATTGCTCAATTTCAGGAAAAATATATGGTTGAAGATAAAGATATTGAATATTCCATGCCCCACTTCCTTTAATATAACTTTATTTCCAACTCCCTTTCTACCATAACAGCATACTGTTTTTGAAAGAAGCCCGCCATTGATGTATGTTTTTCAAAGACGGGCAACTGGCTATATTTTGAATTATACTCACGTTAAATAGCTTTCCCAATTCTCTTTGTCGATAGTTAATTTGTTCATTTCCCAATCGTATTCCACTTCCGGTATATCGGAATAAGGGAAGTGCACGGTATAGCCTATCTGTCCGTAGGAGCAATGCAGCGGTACAACGCAAATTTCCTGACCGCAATAAGACTGTGGCGTACAGTATTTCTTCCAATCAAAACGGCCTGCAACTATATTGCAGCAGAGCAGTTTTAGAGCCATTATGCCTTTCCAACTCTGAAAATCTTTCTTGTAACTTGCTCTTTTCATAATGAATACCATTTAATGAGCCATGTTGTAGTAAATTTCGGGTTCGCTCGATACGTTGTAAATCTGACTCCCGCAACGTACCAATAGGGCGTTTTTTCCGTAGTAAAGCTGCTTCATGCCGGTTATGTTCCCCGTGCGGTGAAAGTTTGGGAAACGGCTTATTCCTGCCTTTTCGGCGTCTCGTGTGTAGAGGGTTTTCGTTCTCATTGCATGGTTGTTTTTAATGTTTCATAAAGTTTTTCTATCATGGCTTCCGCCTGCTCCATATCGCTCACGATGTCTTTGATTCGGTAAGGTGCGCCGTTCTTGCCATGCCCGTCCGTACCAATCCACAGGTAGGCTTCATAGTCGGGGTCGAAGTCTTCGTAATATGTTTCAACTTCCTGTAACAAGCTGTCGGTGTCATTGCCTTTCATCTCAACCGAGAAACTGAAATCCTGCCCGTGAGGTGTGTATTGCTGAAAATCGAACACCACGAGGTTCGGTTTGTCGGTATCGGTTTTAACTTGCCAGCCTAATTGTTCAGCTATGGCGATAATCTGTTCTATTGCTGTCATTGTTCTGTTTTTTTATTTCCCTTTTCTTGAAGCCTTCCGACTTCGCCCAAAGGGTTGATTTTTACGTGCAATTCCCAACGGCGAAAGCAAGAACAGCAGGCAAGGAACGGAGGTTAAAATTTTATGAAATGCCGCAATCTGCGATTGCGGAAAGTTTGCGTCAAATTTTATCCGGAGTAGCGAAGCGGTACTTGACACGCTGTTCGTTCGCCGTACCTTTGCTGCGTAAAAACAGGCCGTGGCGATAGTGGAGATTCCATGAAATGATACGCCCAAGCATACAAAGGGAATGGAGGCAAAGATCTCCGGCCGTTACAACAGGAAACGACGGCAGTATGTGTCTGGGGTATAAAGGGCAAAAAAAACGTCGAACGATTGTCCATCGGACAAAATGTAAGGGAATGGAAAAAGAATTGTCTGTATAACAGAATGTTCGACATGGCCTTTATCGGGAATATGAACAACCACCTGTCCCGATTGGCAGGTGGTTGCCCGATATAACTTCCGCAGCCGGTATCAGGCGGCCATGCGCTTTCGGATAAGGGCGATGTTCTTATGCACGAGGTTCATAATCCGCTTGTGATATTTCGTATTTTTATTACACAGTCCTCTCGACTGCAGCACCTTGAATGTTTCGAGGCTCAATTCTACGGTCTCGACCCTCTTGTCCTCTATCCGTGCGGAGAATACCAGCGTATCCGGTTTGAGGTAATATTCGCACTGTCCCACGCAGTGGTGCAACGCATTACCCTCGTCGTAGTAGGCTTCCACGCTATCCAGTACACGGACGACTATCGTTCCGTCCGTGAACTCCAGACCGAAGAACTTGCCTTTCAACTCCCTAAAACGTGCCTCGTTTTCCCTCGCCCGTTTCATCTGCTCCTTGCGTTTTTCCTGCTCTTGGAGAATACGCACCTTGTTCTGATACTTGTCATGCTCGGCTTTCAAATCGGCGGGGCAAACATAGTGGGCGTTGTGCAAGTCCTTGCCGCATCTGTCGAGCATACGGAGATAATCCACCCATATTCCAATGTCCGTTATCCGATACTTCTGGCGTAACACGATTTTGTAGGACGGCCAACAGAAATCCAAATCCTGCGGGTGGTCGATGAAGTGCTTGAGGTCTCGTTTGCGTCCACTTTTAAGTATTGTCTCCACTCGGCTGTCCGATAGCAGGGCTTTCATCAGCTTTTGCGGGGCGATGTCGGCAAACGACCCTTTCAGCCCGTTGCGCCGTAACTTCGGGATAACCGTGTAGCCCGGACAGACATAACAGTCGGCTATGCGTTGGTACACGTAATTGTCGTTCCGCAGTTCCAATCCCGACCCGTACAGAAAGCTGTCCAAATAACACCCCATTGTCCGTTGCAAGGCTGTCAAAGCGGTTTTCCCGTTCTCGTCCAACCAGTATCTCGCCACTTCGCACACGTCTGTCCATGCGTTCTTGCCTTTGCGGTAACAGACATTCATTCTGAAAATCCGCTGCACCTGAAATCCGTCCTGCGTGGTGATGACAGAAAAATAGCTTTTCTCATCTGTCTTGCGGCAAAGCGTGTCTTTGAGCGTCAGTTTGGCGTGGCAGTTCGGGCAATGGCAACGCTTCGCCTTTGTCTCGTTCCACCTATGACCGCAATCGAGGCAGGTCGTTTGTCCGCTCGGTGTACGAAAAGCGTAATGTCCGACGGTATGCCGGAACGCCCATTCTGCCTGTTTCTCCGTGATAGGCAGCAACCGCCCGTTGGCGGCTACTACCTGATGCTGAAATTTTGTCCGTGCTTTCATGGTCAGAAATCGAAGAGTGAGAGTTCCGTTTGGGTATTCTGTACAGCTTTGGCGGTCGGCTTCGGCCTGCTGTGGCGTTGCTGTATCTTGCGCATTTCTTCCTCCTGATAGGCTTTCAGCGCGTCTTTTCGGGCTTGCGCCTTTTCTTCTTCGGTCAGCTCCACCTTGTGATTGACCACGACGCCACAACTGATAGGTTTGCCCACGTCGATGTTGTCCTCATCATAGTAATGAATGGCGAGCGACCACACCTCGTCGTCGGTCATTCCGCAACAGCCGCTTGCCTTGACTTGATTGAGAATGAATGTGATACAATCGTCCAAGTTTTTGTTTTCTTTGGCATAGGAGACGGCGAAAAGTTCGTCCGTCCGTGCCTTGCCGTCCAAGTATTCCTTGATAGTCCGTTTGAAATGTTCCGTACCTTTCATCGTTCAGCGTTTTGAGGTTAAAAATGATAGTCGATGACACCGCCGATGTAAAGCAGCGTACCGGGTTTAAATTCACATGCCTGCCGCAGGAACTCGTAGGATTGCTCGGCGTTGGATTGCAGCCCCTCCTCGTCCATGTAGAACCAGTAAGCGGTATCGAGCGGGTTTTTCAGGAACTTTTCGAGTTGATAGACCGGGCCAATCCAGTCCTGCACGCTTTCGGGGGTAAGGGCTTCCGCCCTGCTTCGAATGTCTGCGATGAAATCTTCTCTCCATCGTTCCGCACCGCCTTTGTAGCGTATGGTATCGTCGGAAACAAGCTCGAACATGCCTTTGGGCAGAATGTTGTTTACCAAGTTGTCGATATGGAACTGGCGTTCCTCATCGTCAATCTCCGCACAATAGTCGAAGAAACTATCGTCGCCCTGCGTGAGGGTGTCCTCGTTCAGGTAGTTGTCCTTGCTCACCCGTGTTTCGGTAATTTGAAAAATCTTGCTGTGCATAACTTTAAATTTTTAATTTGTTGAACTTGCTTTTTTCTTCTCCCTGCTTTCGGAGCCTTTCGGCTTCCTTGGCGGGAGAGATTTTACATGCAAGCCAGACAGCGGGGAAAGGACGGAAAGGCAAGCAAACGGCCGGAGAATTTCACGGAATACCCAACCCGTCGAGGTACGAGGCGGGGGCTGAAAGGCCATCTTCGATTTGCGGAAGGCTGCCGGGCAAATCCGCGAGCCGTTAGCATAGTGGTGCTTGACGCCGGACGACCGCTGTACCTTTGCATGAGAAAATCCAACCGGCGAGGAGGCAACGGGGGCGAGATCAGGGAAAGAATGGGATAACCGGAATAAAAGAGGAAGAAGCCCGATTGTATATAGAAGTGGGAATAACGGCTAAAAAAGAAAATCTGCCTGTGAGGGCGATTGACAAAAAAAGCCCCCTGAACCTTTTGACCGTCCAAGGGACTTCACGTGCCCGGCAAAGCGGAATTTTCGGAACGCGAGCCGGATTATAAGGTGGCTTTTAATCGTAATGCATAATTCAACAGATATTTTCCTGAATCGGAAAACTCTTTTTTATTTCCTGTATAGACATACCCGTGGCTCTCATAAAATTTTCTTGCTGCAAAATTTTCTTCCAACACCCACAGGTAAACCTCTTTTACATCGTGACTTTTTGCTGTTGTAAGGAAATGGCGCATAAGTTTTGTCCCAACACCTTCTCCTTGAAAGAACGGATCTACATACAACTCTTTCAATTCCCATATACTGTTTTTACAATCCAGTTTCATCATCCCCTTTACAATCCCGTCATCAAAAACATATATATCGTCCAAAGCTCCTATAACATCCTGATAATATAATGCAAGACGCAATACCGACATTTCATTAAAGGAAACATCATCGTTTTGAAAAATAGGGCGAAAGGCTTTTCTTTTAGAGAAAATCTGTATTTCCGCAAGTCTTGAAGCATCCTTTATCGTGGCAACTCTAATCATTTTTTTGTTTTTATAATTTTGTATTTACATATTATTTTCCCAAAAGTTTCTGTTCTTCACATACTATCCGGCACTGTTTCCAGTATGTTTTTTTCAGAAGCAAATATATAAAAATCAATTCCACAAGGTGCCATGAACGACTTTTTTTATTAAGATTCACAGGAATGTGATATAAAAGAGTTTAACTCCTCCGACGTTCCTTTGCAGCTGCATAGGGTGTCGTGTGTCTTGCCTTGATTTGTCGGGTAACGTCAGGAGCAAAAACGGGAAACGCTATCGGGAGGTAGAAAGGAATGGAAATGGGGTATAAGGGTTATAACAGGTGGACGTCCGCTTAAAAAGGAATTTCTTGTGACATGCCGGGTATGGCATATAACTGGAGAGACGACCTTGCGGAATAAAGCCCCCGAAACCGGCTTTGCAGGTTCGGAGGCTTGTGCCGCATGAGGCTATTTATCAGCGTTTGCCGTGCGCCTGTCCCAGAAGATAGTCTTGCAGGGATTGGTAGCGGTTTTGAATATTAGCGTTTTCATTGAAACCGTTCAGGCAATGAAGCAATGCTTTTTCGAGCGTGATGTATCGGCGGCTGAAAGTCTGTACGTTATCCAAGCAACAGGCTTCCAAAGCGTATTTGAACGGTGCAAAATTTTCAGGTTCTTTCCGAATCCGCACATGCCACAGGAAGAACAACTGAATCGTGAAACTGTCGGATTCACCTGCTTTCATCAAATGTTCTTCATCGAGCAACCGTCGGACAAGCTCCGGGGTAAGCTGGCAATCATTTTTCCGGTAATACATGCGTTTTGCCGTATTATAGGCTGCAAACTGTTCGATGTCCTGTGCCGTCAGCCTGTATACTTCCGAGTAAAATGCACGTACTTCTTTACCTGTAACAACGATTTTCTCGTCTCCGAACTCGTATTCATACGCTTTTTCATCGGAGATTTCCTCTTCTGTTAAGGTCTTGAACCCGTAACATTCCGTTACGATGAACGGTTCTTTTCCGAACTCCGCCAGAGATTCGAGGGCATGGAGGCTGTTGCAGGAGAAGAACATGTCGTTTCCAATACTTTCACCGCTTTCCAGCAGCCGGATTTTTACGTCTTCGGAATCGTTGGTGTACTTCCATACTATCCGACAACTTGCATAATGGGGCTTCCTGCCGTTCGCCTCGACAAATCCGGCAAATCCGCTCTTGATGGCGGCCTTTGTCTTCTCTACATCCGTCAGGACGCTTCGTGCCTTACAGGTTTCGCACCGGCCGAATTGCAAAGAATCGTCGGAAATTTCCGTTATCACTTTGGTGTTGGGGTTTACTGTGGCTTCGCATACTACCTGCGTACCGCCACATCGTGTACATATTATACTCATATCTTGTCAAGATTAAAAATTAATATATCTTTCTATCCGCTATATTGAACTTGTCGATAAGGTTCAGCCAATGGCTGCAATTCCTTTTCAACAAAACAATTTATCCAGATTCTGCTTAAAGCGTAGCATTAGGCGACACTTCCCATCGCATTTACGAACCGACCCCATATAGGCGCATTGACCGCTTGTTTCATCAAACAAAAAACATGACTGCCGGAATGCCTCAAAAATTCTTATCTTAACCTGTTCGTCCAGAACTTTCCCTTCCATAATTTGATTACCATTTGCGTGCATAATACATAAAAGTTAAATTAAACTCCGAGTTATTTATTTCCCTCCTCTCGGAAGCTTTTCAGCTTTCCTTGCCGGGAGAGATTTTACATGCAGATCAGACAGCGGGGAAAGGACGGGAAGGCAAGCAAACAGCCGGGGATTTCACGGAATACCCAACCCGACAGGCGCAGCAAGGAGGGAACTGAAAGGACATCTTCGATTTGGGAAGGCTGCCGGGCAAATCCACGAGCGGTTAGCATGGCGGTACTTGACACCGGACGACCGCTGTACCTTTGCATGGGAAAATCCAACCGGCGAGAAAGTGGCGGAAACGAGATAAGGGAAAGAAGGAGATACGATAGTGGAGTAAAAGGGGAAGAAGCCGGACTGTATAAAAAAGCCGGAACATTGGCTAAAAAAGGAGGTCGTTCCGTGGAAACGGCGTACAGAGAAAGTCCTCTCGAACTTTTACTGTCCGAGAGGGCTTATCGTCTACTCTATAAAATGGTAATGGGCATTTTGGCATTCTCCGTTCGATTGTGTCTTTTGCAAAACGTCATCGACGCTGGAATATCGGCTAAAACAGCCGTTATATATCTGCTTGCCGTCGAGCGTTATCCGTTGCAGGTAACAGCCGCATACTCCGTCACGGCTACGGTCAGCGACAAAATAGAACACGATACCGTTGCTGTACGACAATCGCAATTCCGTATAGTTTATCTCGGTTTTGGGCTGTTCGGTCGGCAGACGGGTATTGAAATAACCCGTAGCCAGCATGACCTGTCCGGCGAAACGCATGGCTTCTGCCCGATATTTTTTCATGGCCGAAGCCACGGGGCTTTCGTCCCGACCGTTTCCGACAAACGATGCGGGCAGGCTTCTGTTCCTGTAAGACAGTTTGAACATGCCGACCTCTTCCTGCACCACGGGCAGGCCGACAGCTTCGTACTCCTCTTTCGTCATTTCGATGAAACGTGTGCGTTCCTCGTCCAGATAGAGGCGGTAAGCGGGTTTCACCCGCTCCCGCTTCTCTTCATATTCCGCCTGTTCCCGTGCGTTCATGCAGTTATAAACGTGTCGGGACACTCTCCGCACCGCATTGACGAAAGTCGGGCTTTTGCATATCCCGAAATGCCGGGCGAAGTCGGGTACAGTCCCGATAAAGCCGTACTCTTTCCAATGATAGGTTCTCATGGCTGTCTGTCCGATTTAATCCACGACCACATATTCATTGATACTGCAGCAAGAATCGGGGTTTTCCTGCGCCCATTCTTCAAACAGAGCCTTGGCATCCTGTTCCGAGCGGACGGTTTTTCCTGCGACCTCGCCAAGCCACGCAAACAGGCTCTCCCTGTCGGCAAAATATTCGCAGAAGTATTTGCCTTTGGCAGTACATAAATCGACTATGTATTTGTCGGTAAAATACTTGCCTTCGCTGTCGTTGGTCTCGTAGAAGCCCATTCCCGGCTCTTCGGTCTGGTAATAATAACGGAGCGATGGGAATTTCTCGCACACGAGGTCGAATGTCTCGTTGCATGGCCCCCATGCCGTCTCCGTCGTAAAGCGGAGGGTTTCGCCCACCATTTCGAGGTTTGCCCAATCTCCCCGACAACTCACCTTGTCCCAGTCCTTGCCCAAGGCATCCACAAGACACCCCAGCCATGATGTCCCGAAGCCGTTTTTCACGGCAGGCGTTTTTCTGTCCTGCAAATCTTTCATCAACTCATAGAGGCTTTTGATTTCCTGCGCGTCGCCCTCTATCACATACGCTGTTGAACACCAGTTTGGCATAATCGTTAATTTTTATTCGTTAAACTTTTTCTTCCCTTTTTTCGGAAGCTGTTCCGGCTTCCTTATCGGGATAGATTTTACATGCAGGCCAGACAGCGGGAAAATGAGGAAAAGGCAAGGAAACCGCCGGGGATTGAACGGAATACCCAACCCGACAGCGCAGCACGGCGGGGACCGAAAGGTCATCTTCGATTTGGGAAGGCTGCCGGGCAAATCCGCGAGCCGGTTAGCGGAGCGGTACTTGACGACCGAATGACGCTGTACCTTCGCATGGGAAAATCACACCGACAAGGGAGTGCGGCAGGGAGCGATAAGAACGAGAATAAATAAAAAGGAGAGGTGAACGGGATATAACGGGTATAGAATATGGACTTGAAAAGGAAATTTTTCGGTATAATTATAATAAGGTGTTTCCGGACACGAGGCCGGGTAGCCGTCTTGTCTCTGCCATAACCGAAAGGTCCAGCGAACAATGAATAACGCAGCATCGTTCAGCAGTCAGAAACAGTAACTATGCCGTCGTACTGATTTACGACAATGCCGATAAAATAAGGAAAAGCCGAAAAGAGGGGCTTGCCTTCTTTCCGGCTTTTCGTGAAAGTCCTATTATCCGGGCTTCCCGTTATTCTATACGGTCCAGCCTGCGGACTTCTCTTGAATCGTCCACAGACGGGCATAAAGCCCCTCGTGCCGCATCAGTTCGTCGTGCGTGCCTTGTTCTTTTACCCGTCCGTCTTCCAGAACGACGATCCGGTCCGCATTCATGATCGTCTTAAGCTTGTGGGCGATGACGATGACGGTGCGTCCCTTGATAAGCGTGTCGATGGCTTTCTGCACCTCCACCTCGTTTTCCGGGTCGAGCGATGCGGTCGCCTCGTCCAGCAGGATAATCGGCGCATCCTTCAAGATGGCGCGGGCGATGGATATGCGCTGTTTCTCGCCGCCGGACAGCGTGCAACCGCCCTCACCCACCATCGTGTCGTATCCCTGCGGCAGGCGCATGATGAAATCGTGGCAGCAGGCTTTCTCGGCTGCCGCGATGATCTCCTCGTCCGTCGCACCGGGCTTTCCGAAACGGATATTGTCGCGTATCGTGTCCTGAAACAGATAGACGTCCTGGAACACCATCGAGATGCGGCTCATCAGACTTTCAGGTTCTATATCTTTCATCGGAACGCCATCGAAAAGGACACGCCCCTGCTGCGGGTCGTAGAATCGGGCGCAAAGTTTCATCACCGTACTTTTCCCGCTCCCCGAAGGACCGACGAGAGCCGTCAGCGTGTTTCTCGGAAACGCGATGGAAACGTCCTGAAGCACCTTCTTGTCCTGATAGGCGAACGACACATGCTCGAACCGGATGTCGCCGGTGGCCGGCGCCTGCCGTTCGCCTTCCATCTCCGGCTCGTTCATCAGCGTGAGAATACGCCCTCCGGCAATGGAGAAGTAGCGGAACTCCGCAAAGTTGGTCAGCGCCGAAGTCAGCGGGTCGAACACGCGCGAGCCGACCACGAGGAACAGCACGAAGACGAGCAGCGAGAGTTCGCCTCCCAACAGCAGGTAGGTTCCGCACAGCACCATCAGGGTCAGTCCGGCCCGCACCAATGTAATGCTCAGCAGCACGAAAGGCCCCAGCATGGCTTCCTGACGGATACAGGCACGGCGCAGTTCCGCAAAAGCATCGCGCAGGCGGACAAAGCGGTCGCCCAGCAGGTTGTAGGCTTTCATCACGCGAATGCCCTGCAAGTATTCCTCCAAGCGGTTCCCGGCATTGATTTTGGCTTGTATCTGCCTGCCGCTCAACTTTTTCTGCACACTCGTGCTCATCCATAGGACAAGCAAGGCGACCGGCAGTGCGGCGAACATGGCAACGGCCATCCGCCAGTCGATCCATACCAGCGAGAGGAATGCCAGCACGGGCATGACGACGGCTCCCATCAGTTGGGGCAAATGGTGGGAAATGCCCGTCTCGGCCATCGTGAAATCGGTAACGAGCATGGACGAAAGATCGCCGGGGTCGCGCCGGGAAAGAAATCCGAGAGAGAGTTTCCGCAGATGTTCCGCCAGTGCAATGCGCCCCGACGCACTCATTTCGTAGGCTCCTCTGAAATTGGCCCGGTAGGAGGCCCGTTCGGCCAAAGCCATCACCAGCATATAGACAGCCAATATGCCGAAAATGCACCACAGTCTTGCCGTGTCGAGCGGTCGTCCGCTGCCGTCGAACGCGGCGAAGATGATGCGCACCGCCTCGATGGAGAGGCAGAAAGGTATGATGTTGACCAGATTGGCGAGCATGGTATAGCCCACGGGCTTGTAAAGACGTTCCGTATGGCCTATCGTAATGTTTTTAATCGCATTCATGTTCCACTCCTTTCATTTATGTGCGACGATATGCAGTTCTTCTTTTTTCTGAATTACCCGGATGTCGGAAAAGCCGGCTTGGGACAGCAACTGTTTCAGTTCTTCGGCTCCGTACACCGTCATTCCCTTTATCCGCTCCGTCCACGCCTTTCCGAGTTCGGGGTCGCTCGCTTCCAGACTGATGAGAAAGCAGCCCCCTTTCCGGATCACGCGGAAGACTTCGGCCAGCGCCTTGCTGACGGAAGACCAGAAATAGACGGTCTCGAAGGCCGTAACGGCATCGAAGGCCCCGTCCCCGTAAGGCAGGGAGCAGACATCGCCCTGCTGTATGAAACATCGGCGGTCCAGTTCTCCCGCATTGTGCCTGCGGGCGAAGGCGACGCTCTCCTCCGACAGGTCCATGCCGTAAACTTTTCCCTGCGGACACAGCTTCAGCAGACGCTTCACGTTGGCGCCGCCCCCGCATCCGATGTCCAGCACATTCCATTCCGGCCGCCAGTCCACCTGTTTCATGCCGCGATGGGCCAGCGAAGCGTGGAAACAGTTCATTCCCCGCAAAATCATCCGTCCCCAGAATCCCTGCGGACAACTCGTATTCTGTAAAATATCGTTCAAGAAACTATTCTTTTTCATATCTCCGTATTCAATTTTTGTTCAACTTCCAATGATAAGCGCTCGTATAGGCATCCCACATGTTCTTGTAGAGCCCCTCGGCGACGGATAAGTCGTCGTGCTGGCCCTGCTGTACGATCCGTCCCTGCTGCAAGACCACGATGTTGTCCGCCGAGACGATGGACGACAGCCGGTGGGCGATAATAATCACGGTCTTGCCTTTTATCAGGGATTGAAGGGCCTGCTGCATCTTGTATTCGTTCTCCGGATCGGCGAAGGCCGTGGCTTCGTCCAGTACCAGTATCGGCGCATTCTTCAGAATGGCGCGGGCCACGCATACCCGCTGCGCCTCGCCGCCCGACAGATACACGCCCTCGTCGCCTATTCTCGTCTCGTAGCCTTGCGGCAGCCGCTCGATGAACTCGTGGCACTGGGCGGCTTTGGCCGCCGCCACGACCGTTTCTTTCGTTGCGGCGGGGGAACCGACGGCGATGTTCTCGTACAGCGTGTCGTAGAACAGGAACGTATCCTGAAAGACGAATGAAACGGTATCCATCAACTGCGTCGTAGCGATGTTCTTGATGTTCACGCCACCGATGAGAATCTCGCCCTGCTCCACGTCCCAGAAACGGGGAATCAGGTTCGCGACGGTGGACTTGCCGCTTCCCGAAGGCCCCACGAGCGCCGTAATCCGGCCTTGCGGCGCCGTGAAGCAAACATCGCGCAGCGCCTCGGTACGTGTGCCCTGTTCCGTATTTTCGTAGGAGAATGACACGTGGCGGAACTCCACCTCATACGACTGCGGCACTTCGGGGTGTTCCGGTTCGGGAACGGGCTTTTTCTCCAGAATGCGGTCGATACGCGCCACGCCTTCGTCGATCTCCTTGGTGTTTCCGCCCAGGAACGTCAGTTTGTAGATGGGCGAAGCCACACCCGGTCCCATGATGATGAAAAACAGCCATACGGCGGCCAATGCGAGCGACTGCGGATTCCCTTGTATCAGCAGGATACCCACGGGAAGAATGAACGTCACCATCGAACCCAGCAGGACGGTGAACGCGATCATCCCGTTCTGGTAGGTGTCGCAGCATTTCAGGGCGAACGTCTTGTAAGCCTGTATCTCGGCGTTGAACTGCCGGAACGAGCGGACGCTCTGTCCGAATATCTTCACCACGGGCATTCCCCTGACGTACTGCACGGCGGAGGCGCTCATCTTTTCCTGCGCATCATAGTAAATACTCATGAACTCCCGTGCCTTCTTCCCCATGAAATTGGAGAATTGCAGGGCGAAGCTCAACAGCACCACGGCCAGACAGACCGCCGTCAGCCATGTATCCAGCGAGAAAAAGATGACGAGCATCACCACGACCGTCGCCACTACGTTCACCAAATCGGGAATCGTGTGGGCGATGAATCCCTCGATTTTCTCGATGTTCTGCTCCATCGTCTTCTTGATGGCTCCGGTAGAGGTGTTGTTGAGATAACCCAGCGACAGCTTGCCGATATGCTCGGACAGCCGGACACGCAATCCGTACAGAATGCGGAATGCAGCCACGTGCGAGGACATCAGGGCGGCGTACAGCAGCACCAGTCCGCCGATAAGCCCGCAGAAGGCGATCCAGCCCCAACGAATCATGCCGGCTTCGTCCACCGAAGCCGGGCTTGTACCGTGCGTCAGCAGCTCTTTCAACACCTCGTACACCGCCCAATAGGGTACGAGCATACACACGGCGCTGCCTGCCGACAGCAGACCCGCCAGAAAAAGCAGCCCTTTCTTCTGCCCCGCGATCTCGAACAGGCGGGACAGACCTTCTTTCTTCTTTTCTTTTGTTTCCATATATTGAATTTTATCCGATTCTCTCTATCCGTTGTTGGTAAATTCCTGTAAATCTTCCGGCCGGATTACAACAGCCCCGTCAGCCGCTCCCCGCTCTTTTGTCAGCCGGAAATCGCAGCACGAAGCACCGTGTGCCAATGTGCGGGTCCGTGTCAGCCGGATACCGAGTACATCGTGTGTGATATAATCATTCACGCAGAAATAGGGAAAAAAGCACTCGACGCCAATACGGGAACAGAGTTCGGCGACCGGGCACCGGGCAATGTCCATACCGACATCGAACGTATCGTCCGCATTCGGCAACACGCAATCGAACAGCCAATCGTCCTCTGTGGAAACATGCGAAGCGGAAGCGATGCGACGCACATAGTCGGGCGAACACAACATTTCGCGTATTTCCGAAATTTTTTCAGAAGGGATACTCGACAACGTGAGCTTTTTCAATGCTTTCTGCGTAACAATGGAAAGTTCTGCCGGACTCCATCCTCTGGCCGACAGTTCTTGCCACAGACCGATCTCATAGGCTATACCGATAATGTTTTTCACCCATGGTGATGTCGGCGGGACATCCGGAATGATTGCGGAGATACGATGAAAATTCTCGACAGCCGCTTCCATCACGGAATCAACGGATTCGACCGACAAACGGGATGCCAGTTCTTCCCTGAAAAATTCTTCGAACCGTTCCAACATTGGGAGATAAGGTTCAATCGTCGTCTCTTTCATCTTTCATGGAGAATTGCCGCCGTGTCACGGGAATTCGATACGATTTCATATCCCAACATCGAACTGAACTTGTAGCACAGCCGCGTCATCCGTCCCAATATTTGCCCGAAGAAGAAGCCCCAGCGCGGACGGAAAAACTTCATGTAATTGGCCTGTTCCAAAAGGCGTAGGCGGGGTTCCCATTGTTCTACCAGACGCCCGTCGCTCAGACCGGAGCGGATTTGCGCCTCGTGTTCACGGAGCGAATCGGGTTTCACTCCGTGACGGCTCATCATCGTACCGCAGACGTCGAACCACAGTTCGCCGCCCCCGAAACGCTCGGCCACATGGTGCAGAAATGTTTTTACCTGCTTTTCATAGAAATACATCAGCACGCCTTCGACCACGAAGATGAAATGCGCATCGGGATGCCGGCGACGCAGGTCGTCCAGCCAGCCGGCATCCAGCAGGGAGGCCGCAATGTAGGGGTTGCCCGGCTGCTCCGGAATCAGCTCGCGGCGCAGCGCGATGACTTCCGGCAGGTCCATGTCGTAGAATACGGCCTTCCCGTCGCCGATACGCTGGAAACGGGTGTCCAGACCACAGCCCACATTCACCACCACCGCATCGGCGTGCTTCCCTATGAAGCGGCGCACGGCACGGTCGAAAAACCACCCGCGCACGACGCAGCCGACCTCGCTCAACTTCGCCCCGTCGAAACGGGAGTAGTCGTATTCCAGACTGTCCACCAGCCCCTCCGCAACCTTGTCGTTCAGAATCGGGTTCTTTCGGCGGCTCTCTTTCGCCCTGTAATAGAGCGGAATGAGCAATGTCTCGGCGACAATGCTCTCGAATTTATGTCTCTGTTTCATTTGTTATGATATTTATTAATGAACGATATTCAGATTTGTTCACGAATAAAAAAAGAGGAAACCTTTGTGAAGATTTCCTCTTTTCCCGCTGCCCCGTTACGGCAGCTTGTCCGTATGTGTCTTTTCTATCTGTCATACCTTGATAATGGCCCTCCAACCTTGAATTTCAAACAGAATATAGTCATGCAGAATGGATTCCATTTCCTGTTTGGGCACCGCGTGCATCAACAGCTCCTCGAACAGCGTGAACATCCACACCGTATGCAGGTGAATGATAAAATCGGACACAGCCGTATTTATATTCGGGTACTTCTTCTTCATGGCGGCGAACCATGCCTTGACCAGCCCGGTCGAACGGTCGGTGTAGCTTTCGCGAAAATGTTCCAGCGAAGAGCCTTGGGCACGGAACAACAGGATCTCCAGCAGGCTGCGATGCGTTTCGATGAGCGAAACGTATTCGTCGATACAGGCTTTCAGGTATTTTTCGGAACGCATCGTCATCACGTCCTCGCCGCGTATGCCGTGATGCTCCTGCAACATGGCTTCCATAGCGTGCAGGACGGGACGGACCACTTCACAGAACAATTCGTCCTTGTTCCGGAAATAATTATATATGTTCCCCACACCGACACCGACGGCTCCGGCAATCTCGCGCATGGAGGTCTTGGAATACCCCTGCTGCCCGAATCGCTGTTCGGCGACTGCCAATATGCGGCCGCGTATGTCTTCTTTGAGTACCTGCATAAATAATGAACGATGTTTCCGTTTATATTTTTGCAAAAGTACGGGGTTTGAATTTACTGGACAATACCTATTTATGGTGATTTTACATGATTGAAATAAGGGAAAAGCAGGTATTACCGGAGGTAGCGAAATACCTTGTCTATATCCTTGTCTATATCCGAAAGGAAAAGTCATATTGTTCATTGAAAAGGAGAAAGTCTCATAGATTATAATTACTTTTGTACATAAAACCCAAAGAATCAAATATAAAATGGCAAAGATTACAGTAAAAGACACAAGTGTCACAATTATATCAGTCAACGAGAATGATTATATCAGCCTGACAGACATAGCAAGATACAAAAGCGATGACCCGACTGCGGTTATCGGGAACTGGCTGCGTAACCGGAATACAATAGAATATCTGGGTATTTGGGAGAGTTTGTACAACCCGAGTTTTAAACCCCTCGAATTCGAGGGGTTTAAAAAGGAAGCCGGGCTGAACGCCTTTACCTTATCACCGACAAAATGGATAAGTACGACAAACGCAATAGGCATACTCTCCAAATCGGGACGCTACGGCGGCACTTACGCTCACAAGGATATAGCATTTAAGTTTGCAAGCTGGATTTCCGTTGAATTTGAACTGTATATTATAAAGGAGTTCCAACGATTAAAGACCGAGGAACAACAGCAACTCGGTTGGTCAGCCAAACGGGAACTGTCGAAAATCAACTACCGCATACATACCGATGCCATAAAACAGAACCTTATCCCGGCAGAGGTAACCGCCAAACAAGCCAGTATTATCTATGCCGATGAAGCCGATATGCTGAATGTGGCGATGTTCGGTATGACCGCCAAGATGTGGCGTGAGCAACACCCCGAACTGAAAGGGAATATCCGGGACTATGCCACAATCAATGAGCTTATTTGCCTCTCAAATATGGAAAACCTCAATGCAGTATTTATAGACCAAGGTATTCCGCAGGGTGAGCGGTTGATTAAACTCAATCAGATAGCCATTCAACAGATGAGAATATTGGGAACTGGCGGCAGCGAACGCAAGTTATTAAAGTAGATGAGTCTCTATCAGAATTTGTGCCGAGTACGTGATGAACAATACACTATCAAACCATGACGAATAAAGATGAAATGACAATGAACTCTGATAAAAACGCCTATTTTCTATCGCTTCCGGAGATAACCGAATTATCCGTTCCTCCTAAAACGATATTGTTGGAAGAAGGCAAGGTAGCCGACAGAATGTACCTGATCCGGAAAGGTTGCCTGCGCCTGTTTTTCAACAACGAAGGACGGGACATCACTTTCCAGTTCTTTTTCGAAGGGGATTTCGTCGCGTCATTCGACAGCCTGTATCAACGGACACCGAGCCTTTTTTCCCTGGAAAGCATAGAGCCGGCAGAACTGTCGGTTATGAAGCGGGAAGATTTTTTCAGAAACCTCGGACAGAAGCCCGCGCTACGGCAGATATATGAGGAAAAAATCATCGAACGCTTCCATGTTTATCAGCGGCTCTTCCTTTCCCGCATAAAGAACACCCCCCAACAACGGTATGAAGAACTGCTGAAAGAACACCCCTCTATCATACAGCGGATTCCCCAGCATTATATTGCCTCCTATTTGGGGATTACTTCTGTTTCCCTGTCGAGGATCAGAAACAGGCGATAGTTCATTTCTTTACATTTGTTATCGTCCGGTTCCAGTCGAAGATGCGAACTTTGCCGCATCTATTAAAACCGAAAGACAGATGAAAAAGATTTTTATAATAGACTGGAGCCTGATTCCCGTGTTTGTCCTGTCCGCATACTCCGGAATCGAATTGCATGTGGCCGACTATGAAGGCAATCACGAGGTATGGCATAATTGGGCAGTTTTCCATGTCCTGACGAGCCTGCTGTTCCTCATGGCCTCCATATTTCATATAGCGACGCATTGGGGCTGGTACAAGGGAACTGCCAAGAACGGAATAGGCCGGAAAAGCAAGGTCACGGCGGTACTGTCGGTCCTGTTCCTGTCCGTGGTTCTGACCGGATTTGCCCTGTTAGGCATAGAAGGAGCAGGTTCCCCGGTCGGGCAATGTCATTTTTGGGCAGGAATCGTTACAACTGTCCTTTCTATCGGCCATATACTGAAACGCCTTCCGTTGCTACGCAAATCATTGAAATAAGCACAACCTATTCAACGGACAACTTCCGGACAAAGCGTTCTTACAGAAATCGGGGTACTTATTACAAATGCGGCTTCTTGCTTACTGTCGAGAAGACCGCATTTTTCTTTATTTTTCGGCATATCATTCGATTTCAGCATTGCTCGTCCAACCATTTGGGGCATCCGGTCCATTCGTTGCCCCTTCAAATCCGGCATCAGAGAATGGCTGTTGTCATAGGCACCGACTTCATGCAGTTCCACGAATGAGGCATTTCCTCCGTAACGGTTTATGTTTTTCACGAGCTTACGGCCTGTCCGGAGAAAACATACGTGCCAGTTTTTCCCGACGAGATTCCGAAAAGACATTAAAATAGTTGAAGAATAAAATGTTACGCATACAATTATGTACAGAATCCTTTCATTTCGAACCATCATGCCTTATTTATACCGGACGGGGGCAATGTCGCTCCCGTAAAATAATTAAGGATTATGATAATAGGTTATTTAAGGGTCAGCACGGGCAAACAGAACCCGGCTAACCAACAAGACGAGATCCGGCGTTTCGCCGACAGTAGAAATCTTTCCGTCAGCCAGTGGGTGACGGAGGTCGCCAGCGGCAAGAAGAAGGGGTGCGACCGCAAATTAGGGGGACTGATACGGCGCATGAAACGGGGCGACACGCTGATTGTCACGGAAGTTTCGCGGCTAAGCCGCACGCTGACGGACCTCATGGCCATCATGGGCAAGTGTCTGGAGAAGGGAATCAACCTTTACACAACCAAGGAGGGGTATTCGTTCGACAACTCCATCAACAGCAAGGTACTTTGTTTCGCGTTCGGTCTGGTAGCGGAAATTGAACGCAACCTGATTTCGATGCGCACGAAGGAGGCTCTCGCCCTCCGGAAAGCCGAGGGTGTCGTCCTTGGTCGGAAAAAAGGCAGCTACACGAAAATGAACGTGCTGATCGAAAACCGAAAGGTCATCGTTGGCATGTTGAAGCGGAACTGTACGATTGCCGATATATGCAGGCGTTTCGACATTTCGCGGGATACATTCATGAAATTCCGTAGCCGCTATAAGGAAATAGATAAGGCCATGAAAGAGAAAGAGATAAGACGGAAAGGGGAGTTGCAAAAACGGAGGGTATGATTTTACGTTCGTTTTCAGCCACAAAATTACAAAAACACGAATTATCCACAAAAAAAATCTGCAAAAAATTGCGTTTCAGTTCTTTGAGTAGGACAAATTTTCCCGGAGTGTCCGAATAATACGACCTTTTTTCCGATAGTCTTTTTAACGAACGATTAAACCAAC